>VYDD01000184.1 GCA_009843625.1 Gammaproteobacteria bacterium
GTTTCCCAGAGTGCGGCAGCCTCGCTCAGCACGGTTGCCACGGTCAGGGAGTCGAGCTCGAACTCCTCGTCCAGCCGCGCGATTCGCCATGGGAGGGGGACCTGGCACGGCATCGACGACCCCTCGGCCGGGAGTTCGACCTGGTCCGGTTCGGCCGGAAGCGGAGCCGGGAGGGTGTCCGCCGCGGGCTTCGGCCGAGTCGCAGCCAACCAGAACATGAACCCGCACACGGTCAGGATCGCCGCCAGCCAGGGCAGGGGAATCTTCATGCGGTTCCGTTCCGGCGCGGTCTCCGGATGACGCGAATCGGGCTTGTCCGTTCCGCACTTCCCTCCCTAGTGTGACCCATGTTCGCTCCCACCGCCAACGACCGCTTCAAGGCACAGTGGGGCGATCGGCTGGCCTGGTCGATCGTGGTTGCCGTGTTCGTCCATGTGGCGGGCTTCGCGTTCTTCCCGGGATGGAGGCTCAGGGATCTGTCGCCGGAGCCCCTCTTCGGCGCCCGGGGCACGGAGTGGATCCTCCTCCAGCCTCTCGGATCCATGCCCGGTCTGGAGGCCATTGCCTTCGCGGCCGTTGCGGGCGCGGGTGAGGATTCGGCTTCCGCCGGAGAAGTCGAAGCGGAGGAGCGGGATGACGTCAATCCCGCCGAGTTCGCGGACGCCGCCGGCGGGGGTGGCGGGGGCAGTTTCCTCGACCGCCTGCGTGGACGCGCGGCGCCCCGGCCGGTTGTCGTCGAACCGGAGCTGGAGCTCTCCGATCCGGAGGCCCCCGTCGCGCCGGAGGGCGAGGAAGCGCCCGACGACGGCGCGCTTTCGATCGGGGGCAGCGCCTCCACGGCGTCGCTGGAATCGCTGCCGGATCCCGATGAGCTCGATCTCGACCGGCTCTCGGTGCTCGAGCCCGAACTCTCCCTGACTTTGCTGTCGGCCTGGGTGCTGGTGCGCAATCCCGACGAGGTCATGGAGTTCATGCGCCGTTCCGCCGCGCAGGAAGGCCTGGTCGAGGAGGACTTCATGACCGTGCGCGTGACTCTCTGGATCGACCGCACCGGGTCGGTCGAGTGGTCCGAGATCATGGAGTCGAGCGGCGACCGGCGCGTCGACGAAATCGCGCTGCAACTCGTCAACGAAGTGATCTCCTTTCGGCCCGCGCGCGAGCAGGGCGTCTCGGTGGCGCGCTCCGCCGTCTTCAGCATCCCCTTCCCGTGGACCTGATGCGACCGAGCCCCGCGGCTGGTGCCCTGCTGGCGGGGATGCTGTTCCTGGGGTGCGCCGTCGGCCGGGGGCCCTCGGGTCCGTTACGGTCGGCCACCGGGATCGTCTACCCTCCGGGAATACCGCCCGCCGAGACCCGGTTTTCCCAGACCGCGACCCTCTACCTCAACATCAACGGGGAGGAGGAGGCTGCGCTCGCGCAGGCACTGGAGGGCATCGAAGCCGATCCGGGCAACTCCATCCACTACTTCCTCGCCGGGGTGGCCGGGACCAGGCTCGGGGATTACCGCGACGCCCACCGCTGGTTCGTGGAGGCCGAACGCATCTACCCCGCGTACGAACTGGACATAGAGCCGGAACGCGAGGCCGCCTGGGGCCGGGCTTTCAACGCGGGCCTGGAGGCCTACGCGAGGGGTGAGACGGATGCGGCTGCCGAGCACTGGCTCCGGGCCACGGAGATCTACGACCTGCAGCCCGCGGCGCATCGAAACCTGGCCAGCCTGCTGGTGGAGCTGGGGCGCCGGGACGAAGCCATCCGCGTGTATCAGGAAGCGCTGCGCGGCCTGGAGAGACGTCCCGCGACCCGCTTGCTGGCGGAGGACGAGCTGCGCGTACGCGGCGAACTGCGCGCCGACACCGAGAATCGGCTCGTCCAGCTCCTCCTCGCCGCCGGCCGCTTCGCCGACGTCGAGCCGCTGCTCCAGCGGCAGTTGGCCCGCGATCCAGGGAGCATCCGGGTGCGGAGCGATCTCGCGAGGACGCTGGTGGAACTCGGGCGCGCGGACGAGGCCGCCGAACTCTACGCTTCGCTCCTCACCGACGAGTCGCTGGCGGCGGCCGACCTGTTCAACCTGGGGATCACGCTCTTCCGCTCATCGCGCTACGAGCAGGCCGCCCGCGCGTTCGAGCTGCTCACGGAAAGGCAGCCCGACTCGCGGGACGCGTGGTTCAACTACGCCAACGCGCTGTTCGCGGACGAGGCCTGGGCGGCGCTCGCCGACGCCGGCGATCGGCTGCTGGCGGTCGATCCGCTGAGCGAGGCGGCGCATCTCATCACGGCGCGGGCCCGGCTGGAGACGGGAGACGAAGCCGGCGCGCGCGCCGGGGTGGCGCGTTCCGATGGCCTGCCCGTCCACCTGGAGGGGCTGAGGCTGCGCGTTACCGACGAGGGCACCCTGGTTCAGGGGCGCATCGTGGGGAACGCGCTGCCGGAAGGCGCGCCGCTAAGGCTGCGTTTCATCTTCTACGACAACGCCGGAGTGCTGGGAGAGAGGTTCCTGGAGGCCGCCGCTCCGGCGCCGGGCGCCAGCGCGGACTTCCGGGTCTCCATCGAGGGCCGCGCGCTCGGCTATCGGTACGAGCTCGTAGGGGCGGGTACGCCGTAGAGACGCATCGCGCGGCCGCGGCTCACTCCGTCCGGACCGGCGACCTACGGCCTGCGGCAGGCGGCGCGAGATGCGCGCCGGTGGTCGATGGGCTGGACGGTGAGAATGAGTTCGTCGCCGTCGATGACGTCGATGGGTTCCGAGAGGACGCATCCCTGGGCGAGAAAGTCCATCAGGAAGTACACGCGTCCTGCCAGGTTCCATCGGAAGTTGAAGGTGTCGCGGTTGAGCGCCTCGACCATGCCCAGCCGGTTCTGGTAGGTGTCGCTCCACACGTAGATGGTCACGGCGTTGCGGCTCTGGTTGTTGACCTCCAGGGATATGCCCTCGACACGGCCGGGAGGCCGGGGCTCACCCCGCGTCGAGGTGCAGGCGGCCAGCGCGGCCACCAGCAACGCCACCGGTAGCAAGCTCAGCCGGTTTGCCGGCGGAGACCACATGCTGCGGGCGCCTCGCGGCATCGGCGTACCCAACTCCTTTCGTTCCCTGCGGCCGCGGGGTCACCAGCCCACGGCCCGTCTCACCTCGGGGCCCGGCACCGGGCGTGAACCTCCCGATGCGCGTATACTCACCTGTAGTGATAGGCCACCTGGACCGATGGAGGTCCGATGAATCTGCTCCCCGGCCTGCCAACCGAGTTCCTGCCCGTCGTGCGCGCGAAGGTCGGCCTTCTGGCCCTCATCCCCGCCGTCGTCCTCGCGCCGGCGTCGGTTCTGGCCCAGAGACCGCTTCACGGGGTGGTCGCCGACCAGGCCACGCTGTCCCTCATCGACTCGGCGAAGGTGACGGTGCTCGGCACCGGGCTTGAGGCGGTTACCGGCGGGGACGGCACCTTCTCGTTCGAGGGCGTGCCGCTCGGCGCCCTGGCCGTGCGCATCGAGGCGCCGGGATACCCGGTGGTGGTGGAGCAGGTGGAAGTGGCGCGCGACGTCGTGCTCTACATGCAGGTCATGATGCCCAGGACCGATGTCATCCTGGGAGAGCTCGCGACCCCGCCGGCCGCCACGGGCGAAGCCAGGACCGCCGCCGAACTCGTAGCCCGCAAGGTCCTGGACATGAACCCGAACTCCGGGAATCTGGGCCTCAACACGAACCCGGTGCGCCTGCGCGGGACCGGGACCTTGGGGCTCGGCGGCGAACCCGCGGTGTTCCTCGACGGGGTCCGGATCGGAACCTTCGGCCCCGCCATGGAGGTGCTGAGCCAGATTCCGGCGCGCGATGTACGCAACATCCGGGTGCTGCGCGGGGCGGCCTCGGCATTCCTTCAGGGATCCGCGGACGGCTCCATCCATATCGAAACGCGATCAGGTCCCGGCTGAGTTCGCGCGCCCGCTGGACCGGACGGCAGGACGTAACTCCGTACGACCTCGCCGTTTGACACGCGGAACGGCGCTCCGTATCAGTCAGAAGGGCGATCAGTTTTGGCGATCGCGATTCGCGGACTGCCGGAGGACTTCCGCCGCCGGAGTCGCCGGGGCTGGAACGCTGCCCCTTTTCCGCTCGCCCGCAGCGTGTCCCGCGTGACCCACCTCCCGGAGCGCTCTCCTTGTGCTCCGTCCCCGCCTGGCGCCGCCCCGGGTTCCATCTCGCCGTGGCGCCCCAGCCATCCCCCATCCTGGAGGAGCCATGCTTCGACGACTTTGTCTTCTTTCCCTGTCCGCGGCGGCCTTTCTCGTGCTTGTGCCGGGCGCGCAGGCACAGCAGGCGACCCTGACGGGAACGGTAACCGACCGGCAGACCGGCGAGCCCCTGGCCGCGGTCCAGGTCTTCATCGCCGAACCCAGCATCGGCGCCCTCACGCAGCAGAACGGGCGCTTTCTCCTGGCGGGCGTGCCCGCCGGCACCCACTCGGTCACGGCCCAGCGCATCGGCTATACCTCCTCGACCATCGAGGTGACGGTAACGGCCGACGAAACCACCCTGCTGGGCTTTCAGCTTACCGAAGAAGCGCTCGGGCTCGACGAGATCATCGTGACCGGGACGCCGGGGGGCACGCAGCGGCGCGCGATCGGCAACGCGGTGGCCACGCTGGAGGCTGCGCAGGTCACCCAGGAGGTGGCGGTCCTCAACATGCAGGACCTGCTGACCGCCCGGACCCCCGGAGTGCAGTTCGCCAGGGCCGGCGGGAACGTCGGGACCGGGTCGGCGATCGAGGTCCGGGGCACCGGGAGCTTCAACCTGGGCTCCAATCCCCTCATCTACGTCGACGGCGTGCGCGTGAACAACAACTCGCAGGCCGGACCCGATCTGGGCAATGAGCGGGAGGTCAACGTCCTCAACGACTTCAATCCCCAGGACATCGAGAGCATCGAGATCATCAAGGGACCGGCGGCCGCCACGCTGTACGGCACCGAAGCGTCGGCCGGGGTGATTCAGATCATCACCAAGCGCGGCGCCGAGGGCGAGGCCCAGTTCGACGCCTCGGTGCGCATGGGCACCAACTACCTGCGCAATCCGGCGGCGCGCATCGGCACCAAGTGGACGTGCCAGAACAGCTTCGACCCGCCCTGCCGCGAGGGCGAGGGGCTGGTGCCCTACAACGCCTACGAGGAGTCGAACGTCCTGATCGACCAGGGAGCCTTCCCGTGGCCGCAGGACGAGCTGTTCCAGAGAGGGCTCAGCCAGAGCTACAACCTGGGCGTGCGCGGCGGCACCCAGAACTACCGCTACTTCCTCTCCGGGAACTACGACAACGACGAAGGCATCACCTACTACAACTGGAACAAGGCGCTGCGGCTGCGCGCCAACGTCGGCGTCGTCTTCTCCGAGAACTTCTCGCTCGACGTCTCCACCGGATATGTGGACGGCAAGACGAGGTTCCTGTCGCCCGCGGACGGCGACGGCGGCATCTGGGAAGACCTGGCGTGGGGCAACGGATTCTGCTATCCGCGCATCAACGGGCGCAACGCATGCGCGCGGCTGATGGGGTTCCAGGAGCACCTCCCCTCGGACGTGGCCAAGCTCGAGGCGACGCGCGAGTTCAGCCGCTTCACCGGAAGCGGCACGCTCAACTTCACCACCGGCGACTGGCTCTCGTCGCGGGTCGTCGTCGGCCTGGACAAGGGCTGGGACGAGAACAACGTGCTCTGGCCCCTCGAGGTGCAGCTGTCGCCGGTGTATGAAGAGACCGCCTCCGGGCTGGTCGTACTGGAGCGGCCGGTCACCACCAACTTCACGGCGGACTGGTCCGCCACCGCGCGGGTTCCCCTGACCGACGCCTGGGGAACCGCGACCTCCGTGGGTGCGCAGTACTACTTCGAGCGCCTCTCCATGCTCGGCACCACCGGGCGGGGATTCGCGTCTCCCTTCTCGCGCACGGTCAACCAGACTCCGCCCGCGAGCGCCGACCTCAACTTCGACTACGTCGAGAACAAGTCCATCGGCTTCTACGTGCAGGAGGAGTTCAGCTACAACGACCGCCTGTTCCTGACCGGCGCCGTGCGCTTCGACGACAACTCGGCCTTCGGCGCCGAGCTCGAGCCGGAGACCTATCCCAAGGTCTCGGCCACGTGGGTCATGTCCGAAGAGAGCTTCTGGAACTTCGAAATGGTCAACTCGTTCCGCCTGCGCGGCGCGTGGGGCCAGGCCGGCCGGCAGCCGGACGCCTTCGCGGGAACCAACCAGTACAGCGTCATTCCCGGAGCGGGCGGGACGACGGCCCTCGACCCCTCCAACCCGGGCAACCCGGCCGTGGGCCCCGAGCGCAGCACGGAGCTCGAGGTCGGGTTCGACGTCGCGCTGCTGGACGACCGGGTATCCGCCGAGTTCACCTACTTCGACCAGAAGAACGAGGACGCGCTCCTCGCCGTGGCCCTTCCGCCCAGCCTCGGCTTCGGCGGAGTCACCCAGCGCAATCTGGGCCGCATCGACAACTGGGGATGGGAGGCGTCGGTCAACACACGGCTCTACGAGGGGTCGGGCATCTCCGTCAACCTTGGGCTGAACGGGTCCTACGTCATGAACCGCATCAAGGACCTGGGATCCTTCGCGGGCACCCGCGAGATCCGGATCGGGCTGCCGTACCCGAACTACTCCGAGCCCAGGTACTACGTGATGTCGGCCCAGTTCGACCCCGGTGGCTCGAGAACGAACGCGTACGGTGAGAAGGTCAGCGCGATGTGCGATGCGGGCGTCATCGTGGGCCCCGACGGAACTCCGGCCACCGTTCCCGCAGGAACCGGACCGACCGACCAGTACGGCGTGATCCTCGGGGGCCCCACCGTTCCCTGCGATGACACTGGATACAACATCATGGCCGGACCGGCCTTCTTCCCGTACAGGTTCTCCGTCAACCCGAGCATCAGCCTTCTCGACAACGCCGTCTCCATCCACCTGCTGGCGGACGGGGGCTACGGCAAGGTCGGGCTGGACGGCGCGCAGGAGTGGGGGCACCGCTACAACAACAGCTACGATTCCCGCTGCGAGTGCGACCCGGTCTGGATCGCGGGTGACCGGTATCGCTCCCAGGCCACCTGGGGCTACTTCGACGCCGACTTCTGGAAGCTCCGCGAGGTCGGGGTCCGCTACAACTTCACCCAGGCGATGGCCAATCGCATCGGGGCGGATCGCGCGTCGCTGTCCTTCTCGGGCCGCGAACTGTGGACCATCTGGCAGCGCCAGAAGGAGGTGGGGAACTTCCTCGGCACGCAGGCCGGGAATCCCGGTCTTCCGGTTCTCGACCCCGAAATGGGCACGTCCGATTTCGGGAGCGCGAACCACAGGCTCATGGCGCCGCTTACGAGCATGCACCTCGAGATGCGGGTCACCTTCTGAGTTTCCGGGAACGAGTACTGTCGGAGGATAGATGCATATGAACAGCTTTCTTGACTACGCGCGTACCGCGCATTGGATGCGGCGAGCGCTCGCCGTGCTGGTGACGGGCCTCTCGCTTGCGGTTCTCGGCGCCTGCAGCGACGTGCTGGAGGTTGATCTGCCCGCCCAGCTCACGGACGAGGCGCTGGTGGATCCGGCCGGGGCCCAGACCCAGGTCAACACCATCATCACCCACTTCCAGAACACCTACAACGACTACGTATGGGAGATTCACGGCCGCGAGGACGGCGGTGAAGTCTATCTCTGCAGCGGCGGCACCGACTGCGGACACTTCCAGTACAACTACCAATTCCGGTTCCTCGACTTCATGACCGCGCGCAGCTTCGCCGCCGGACTGCACGACAAGCTCGAGAACGAGTGGACCGCCGACCAGGTGTCCAACAGGGCCCGGTTTCTCGCGATCGCTTCCCTCTACGAGGGAGCCGTCTTCAACCTGATGGGCTCCACCATGTGCGAGGTGGCCGTCGACGGGGGACCGCTGATGACGCCGGCGGAGACGCTGGGCATGGCGGAGGACCGGCTCACGCGGGCCCTCGGCGAGATCGGGAGTTCCGGAGACTTCGAGATGCCCTTCGACATCGCCTCGAGCGCCCAGGCCATGGCGCACGGGCTGCGTGCGCAGGCCCGCTGGATGGCCGGCGACGCCTCAGGCGCGCTGGCCGATGCCCAGCAGGTGCCGCAGGGGTTCGTAGCCTACGTCACCCGCGATGCGGGAGACCCGGTGCGGCGCAACAAGCCCTTCTACGCGGGCACCTTCATTCACTACGGCGAGCTGTACGACGTCATCGACTGGTGGGAGGGACCGCCCAATCCCGTGACGGGAGCCCCGTGGCCGGATGTCATCCCCTTCACCGGCTACCTCAACCTGGGGATCCTGCCCGACGGGCGGGCGATCCGGGCCGACGGCATTCCGATCCGGACGGCGGGTGACCATCGCATGATGGACGAGGACGCCGCCGTGCCCGACTCGCGCGTGCAGCACATGGAGGCGGAGATCCAGGGGGTCGGGGTGGAGTCCTTCGTCAACGCCAGGTACGATGCGGAGGGCGCCGACATTCCCCTGGTCAACTGGAAGGAGATGGTGCTGATTCGCGCGGAGGTCGAGGGCGGCCAACGGGCGATCGACCTGGTCAACGAGCTCCGGGCCGCCGACGGGCTGCCGCTGGTGACCTACGCGAATCCGGGCGATGCCGAAGAGATCCGCTACATGATCATCGAGGAGCGGCGCCGGGCACTCTTCCTCGAGGCCCGCTACTTCATGACCAAGCTCCAGAACCCGGATCTGCTCTGGTTCCCGCGGGATGTGGGCGCCACCCTGCGCGGCGGCCATCAGCTGCAGGGCGGGGTTCGCTTCCTCATGCCCGACAACGAGTATCACCTGAACGAGAACACGACCATCGCCGATCGTGCAACGCTCTGCGATCTGGCCACGCGACCGGTCGGCTTCTAGTCGGGGACGGGTTTGCGATCGGGACGACCGACCCCGGGGCTTGCCGGCTCCGGGGTCGGCTCGTTCCTTGCCGGCGCGTCAGCGGATTCGGCCCCGAAGAAGCATCCCGCCCTGAGGAGGACGTCATGAGAATCGACTCGTCGAGGACCCGGGACCGCGCGCGGGTGGCCGTCTCGCCGTACTGGTGGATACCGGTGGCGCTGCTGGCGACCCTCACCGGGTGCGGGCCCGTCCCTGAGGCATCGCCCGCGACGGATGACGCGGACGGCCCGAAGGGGGGCGACGACCGCACCGGCCACTACCAGGTGGTGGAAGGGTGGTGGAAGGCCGCCGCCAGCCACGACGAGGAATGGACCTGGGGACGGGTCGCGGGCGTGGCGGTGGACAACCCCGACCGCATCATCGTGGTGACCCGGGGCGACCTGCCGGTGGACTTCGACGACGACCGCCCGTGGGCCGAGCAGGCGCGCCCCGGCAACTTCATCGTGGTGGTCGACCGCAACGGCAACATCATCGAGAACTGGAGCCAGTGGGACTCGATCATGCGCGAGCCGCACACGGTCTACATCAGTCCCTACGACCCGGAGCGGCACGTCTGGGTCATCGACAACCGGCGGATGCAGATCTTCAAGTTCACCAACGACGGCAGCGAACTGGTGATGGAGATCGGGCAGGCGAACTATCCCACGACCATGGTGGAGGCGCGCGCCAACGACGAGCCGTACGTGTTCGGGCGCCAGGCCGACATCGCCTTCCTGCCGGACGGGAGCTTCTACGTGGCCGACGGCTACTGGAAGACCCGGGTGGTCAAGTTCAGCGCCGAGGGCGAGTACCTGATGGAGTGGGGCACGCCCGGCGACGGGCCCGGGGAGTTCGACCTGCTGCACAGCATCGCGGTGGACGCGGACCGGCGCGTCTATGTGGCGGATCGTCGCAACAGCCGGATTCAGGTGTTTAGCGAGGACGGCGAGTTCATCGAGGAATGGCCCGACATCTTCGACCCGGTGAACATCTACATTGACGAGAGCCACGCCGTGTGGGTGCTGGACGCGACGCTGAACCGGCTGCTCAAGTACGACCGCGACGGGCGGCTGCAGGACACCTGGGGAGCGTACGGCGAGGCCGGCGCGATCGGGCGGCCGCCGTGGCCGGGCGGGCTGGTGCTGCCCCACCAGGCGGCGGTCGATCAGGAGGGCAACCTGTACGTCGCCTCCTACAACGGCGGGCATGTGCAGAAGTTCGTGCCCAGGCCGGGGGCCGACCCTGCCAGGCTGCTGGGTCAGCCGATGCTGCTGAACTGAGGGGCGGGCGCTTGCCCGCAGCCGCTGCCCCGGGCATCTTTCCCGGCCATGTCCCGACCCGATCCTCCCCGTAGCCATCTCTGGCCGCGCACCCGCGACGGGCGCATCGCGGTGGTTGCGTTCGTTCTACTGTTCATGCTCGCCATGCCGCCGGTGACGCACAGGGTGCTGAACCGGATCGAGCCGACCTTCCTCGGGCTGCCGTTCCTGTACGTCGCGCTCTTCGTGGTCTACTCGGTGCTCATCGGTGTGCTGATCTGGGCCTACCGCCGGGGTTTGTAGAGGTGGCTCCCTGATGGAAACCTGGGTCGTCGCCACCAGCCTGATCTTCATCTACCTGCTGATAACGCTCGGGGTGGCCGTGGTGGCCAACCGGCACATGTCGGTGGACATGGAGGACTTCCTCCTGGCCGGCCGGCGCACGGGGTTTGTGGTTCTCTACCTGACGGTGGTGGCCACCTTCCACTCGGCCTTCGCGTTCCTGGGTTCGGGCGGGTTCTTCTATACGCACGGCATCGGCTTCTGGGCGGCCGGCGCGTGGACCGTGCTGGTCGGCGCCATCACCTACGTCATCGGCACCCGCATCTGGGCGCTGGGGAAGACGTTCGGCTACATCACCCCGGCGGACATGCTGGCCGACTTCTACGAATCCGAGGCGGTTCGGGTGGCGATCGCGCTGTTCTCGGTCCTCTTCACCATCCTCTACATCCAGGTGCAGGCTCTCGCGCTGGGCTACATCGTGGAGGTCGCCTCGGACGGGCGCATCTCGTTCGAGGTCGGCGTGTTCGTGATGCTCGCGGTGGCCGCGGTGCACTTGGCGATCGGCGGGCTGCGGGCGGTCTACTGGACCGACGTCATGCAGGGCGTGTGGATGTACGTCGCGGTCTGGGCGGGCGCGCTGGTGCTCTCGTTCGAGCTGTTCGGGGGGCCGGTCGAGCTCTGGCGGGCGGTGGCGGAGCAGCGTCCCGAGCTGCTCACGCTTCCCGGCCCGGAAGGGCTGTTCACGCCGGGCATCTGGGTGGGGATGGTCATCACGCTGTCCTTCGGCATCGTGCTGCAGCCGCACATGATGATCCGCTACTACACGGCGGTGGACGGGAGGACGCTCAAGCTGCTGGGCGCGACAACCCCCATCTACCTGATGACGCTCTACATCCCGGCGGCTCTGGTTGGCCTCGGGGGCGCCCTGGTGCTCCCGGACCTCGCCCAGGCGGACCGCATCTTCCCGGAGCTGCTCTTCTCCTTCGCGCCCCCCTGGCTCACCGGCCTGATCCTGGCCGGCGCGGCGGCGGCCGCCATGTCCACCCTGGACTCCATCCTGCACGCCAACATGACCGTGCTGACCCGGGACGTGTACCAGCGCTACCTGGTGCGGGACCGCAGCCAGAAGCACTACGTGCGCGTCGGCCAGGCCATCGTCCTGGCATTGCTGGTGGTGGCCTACTGGCTGTCGCTCCAGGAAGGCGCCCTGCTGGTCAGCATCATCAACCTCTCGGGCTCGGGCGCCCTCCAGTTGCTTCCCGCCATCATCGGCATCTGCTTCCCGGGCGGCCGCTCGCTCAGCAAGGCGGGCGTGCTGGCCGGGCTGGCCGCCGGCGTGGCCACCCTGTGGTGGTCCCTCCTGCTCGATCCGAACCCGATGGGCATCCACGGCGGGCTCTGGGGCCTTGCCGCGAACTTCGTCGTTGCCGTTGCGGTATCGGCCGTCACGGCAGGACCGTCCGCCAAGACGGTCAAGCGCGTGCACGGGGAGGTGGAGCGGTTCGTGTACGGGGAGGAGCAGTAGAAGATCGCCATGCCCCAGGACGACCCCCCGCGCCGAGGTCCGCCCCGCCGCTACAGCGACAAGGAGGTCGGCCGTCTGCTGAAATACGCCACCGAGCTGCAGCGGTCGAACGAGGCCGGTGGGCCCGGTGGCCATGAGAGTCGCGGGATGACGCTGGCCACACTGCAGGAGGTGGCTGCGGAGGCGGGGATCGAGCCGCGCTACATCCAGTTGGCGGCGGCCCGCATCGACGGCCCGGAGCCCACTGGACTGAGAGACTCGCTGGCCGGCACCCCGCTTCTGGTTCGCGCCGAGCGGATCCTCCCGGGCGAACTGCGCGACGAGGACTACGAACAGATCGTCACAGAGATCCAGATGGCCACCGAGGTACCGGGCAACACATCGATGGTCGGACGCACCCTGACGTGGAGATCCGAGACCTCGGACTACCAGACTCGCTCTCTTCAGGTAATCGTGGCGTCGCGCAACGGCGAGACGCGCATCCAGGCCGAAGAGCGGCTGCAGAGCTACGCGGGAGCGCTCTACGGCGGTGGCGTGGGCGGAGGCGGAATGGGAATCGGGCTGGGTGTCGGTTTCGGCGTGGGCCTGGGGGCGCTGGGCTCGGCGCTCTTCGCACTGGCCTTTCCCGTCGCCCTCACCAGCGGACTGTACGTGGCAATGCGCCAGGTCATGAAGTCGACCGGACGCAAGCGCCGCGCGGAGGCGGAAGCGCTGGTGGACCGGATCGCCCGCTACGTGAAGCCGCCGTCGGAGTAGTAGGCGGCAACCCCTACCTGAACTCCTCCATCAGCGCGTCCATCTGCTCGCTGCCTGGGCAGAGGTCCTCGTGGGACAGTTCGGCGAGGGGCGTCGGCGTGGTCGCATTGTCGTCGTGCATGTCCTCGCCGCCGGGGTCCAGGTAGAGGAGCCCGGTCACCACCTCGCCCCGGTTCTGCAGCGATCGGTAGTGCTCGTAGGCGGACAGGCGGTCGGTGGGGTCGTAGTCCTCGGGGACCTTGCGGAAGCGCACCATGCTGCCGTCGTGCATGGTGATGGAGGTGCGGCTCCCCTTCTCGTAGGAAGCCGAGATCTCCGAGCGGATGGGCACGAAATCGACCGGCACCAGCTCGTGTCCGTGGTGGCGGGTGTAGAGGTAGCTCTTCGTCGACCCGACGTGGTCGTTGAAGGTCACGCACGGCGAGATCACGTCCAGGAAGGCGAAGCCCTTGTGCATCAGCCCGGCCTTCAGCAGCGGGAGGAGCTGCTGCTTGTCGCCCGAGAAGCCGCGCGCGACGAAGGTGGCGCCGAGCGTGAGCGCCAGCGCCACCGGGTCGATGGGCTCGCTCTTGTTGGGCACGCCGCGCTTGGAGCGCGAGCCCACGTCGGCACAGGCTGAGAACTGGCCCTTTGTGAGCCCGTAGACGCCGTTGTTCTCCAGCACGTACAGGATGTTGACGTTGCGGCGGATGGCGTGGCAGAACTGGCCCAGGCCGATGGAGAGCGAGTCGCCGTCGCCGGAAATGCCGATGTAGTGGAGGTCCTTGTTGGCCGCGTTGGCCCCGGTCGCAAGGGCGGGCATGCGCCCGTGCACCCCGTTGAACCCGTGCGCCTCGTTGACGAAGTACGCGGGCGTCTTGGCCGAGCAGCCGATGCCGCTCATCTTGGCGATGCGGTGCGGCGGGATGGAGAGTTCGTAGAAGGCCTGGATGACCGCGGCGGTGACCGAGTCGTGGCCGCATCCCGCGCACAGGGTCGAGATCGTGCCCTCGTAGTCCCGCATGTGCAGGCCGAGGTCGTTGGCGCCCAGGCCCGGATGCCGGACCGCGGGCTTGGCGATATAGGTCATGCCACCGCTCCTTCCGGCCGCTCCGCCGCCGGCCGCACCTTCGTTTCCTCCGGCGCGCGACCCAGGTGTTCGTTCACCTCGCCGGCCACGAAGGCCGCGCTCATGGGGAAGCCGCCGTAGTCCAGCACCGAATGCAGCCGTGCCGGATCCACCTCGGTCTCGTTCACCAGCAGCCGTCTCAGCTGCGCGTCCCGGTTCTGCTCTACCACGATGTTGAGTTCGTGCGCGTCCAGGAACTCGCGTACCAGAGTGTCGAACGGGAAGCCGCGCACGCGCATGTAGTTGACCGGCAGACCCTGTCGCTCGAGGATGTCGGTGGCCTCACGCACCGCCTCGTCGCACGACCCGATGGTCACCAGCGACATGGTCGCGCCCTCGCGCATGCGCACGGCCGGCGCGGGCACCTCGCTCGCGGCGGAGTCGATCTTCCTGCTCAGCCGGTCCATCACCTCGGTGTACTCGTCGGCGTCCTCGGTGTACGTCCCGCGGCTCGTGTGCCCCGAACCTCGCGTAAAGTACGCCCCCTTCGGGTGCACGCCCGGAAGGGATCGGTACGGAATGCCGTCGCCGTCCACATCCATGTAACGGTAGAATTTCTGGATCTTTTCCAGTTCTGCGGCCCCGAGCACCTTGCCGCGGTCGGGCACGAAGCTGTCGTCCCAACGGAGCTTCGGGATCATCCAGTCGTTCATGCCGATGTCCAGGTCCTGTACCAGGAAGACCGGGCTCTGGAAGCGCTCGGCCAGGTCGAAGGCCTCCACCGCCATCTGGAACGACTCTTCCGGATTGGCCGGGAAGAGGGCGATGTGCTTGGTGTCGCCGTGCGAGGCGTACGCCACCGCCGCGATGTCGCCCTGCTGCGTGCGGGTGGGCATGCCTGTCGACGGCCCTACCCGCTGCACGTCCACGAAGACCGCCGGGATCTCGGCGTAGTAGGCCAGCCCGATGAACTCGCTCATGAGCGAGACACCGGGGCCGCTGGTGGGGGTGAAGGCGCGCGCGCCGGCCCAGCCCGCTCCGATGACCACGCCCGCCGCCGCCAGCTCGTCCTCGGCCTGGGCGATGAAGAAGCTGCGCTCGCCGGTCTCGGGATCCTTGCGGAAGCGCTCGCAGAAGCGCTTGAAGGCGTCCATCAGCGAGGTCGAGGGCGTGATCGGATACCACGCGCCCACCGTCGCCCCGGCGAACACGCAGCCGAGCGCCGCCGAGGTGTTGCCGTCCATCAGCACGTGGTCCGAGGTCGCGTCCATGGTCTGGAGCCGGATGGGCAGCGGGCAGTCGAAGTGCTCCATCGCGTAGTCGTAGCCCAGCTCGATCGCCTTGTAGTTGGAACCGATGAGCTTGGGCTTGGCCGCGAACTTCTCCTGGATCATCCCGCGGATCACGTCCAGATCCATCGACAGAAGCGCGGCCAGAGCACCCGCGTACGCGATGTTCTTCATCAGGATGCGCACCCGCGCCCCCTTGAATTCGCGCACGCACATCTCCCCCAGGGGAACTCCGAGGAAGGTGATGTCGTCCCGCAGGAACTCCTTGGCCATGGGCCAGGAGGAGTCGTGCAGGAGGTACCCGCCGGGGCGCACCTCGGCGATGTCGCGCTCGTAGGTGGCGGGATTCATCGCCACGATGAGGTCGAACTCCGGGGTGCGCGCCGAGTACCCTTCGTGGCTCACCCGGATCTCGTACCAGGTCGGGAGGCCCTGGAAGTTGGAGGGGAAGACGTTCTTGCCAGTGCAGGGGATCCCCATGCGGAAGATCGCCTGCATGATGAGGCCGTTCGCGCTCGCCGAGCCGGTCCCGTTGACGGTCCCGATCTTGAACGCGAAGTCGTTGGTCCGGTCGGTCTTCTCTAGACGTGGGTCGGACATGCCGCTTCCTGCCCCGCGTAGGGAATCAACAGTTCGAACTTGCGCATGTCCCAGGCCGCCGTGGGACAGCGCTCCGCGCACAGGCCGCAGTGGACGCAGAGATCCTCGTCCTTCACCATCACGCGTCCGGTCTGGGGGAGTCCTTCTGATACCATCAGATCCTGGGTGAGGTTCTCCGCGGGCGCCATCAGGCGCGTCCGGAGATCCTCCTCAGCGCCGTTCACGGTGATCGTGAGGCAGTGCACCGGGCAGATGTCGATGCAGGCGTCGCATTCGATGCACAGCTTGGCCTCGAAGTGGGTCTGGATGTCGCAGTTGAGGCAGCGCTCCACCTCGCGCGCGGTCTGCTCCGGGTCGAACCCCATCTCCACTTCGATGGACAGCTCCTCGAAGCGGCGCACCAGCTCCACGTGCTTCATCTTCTGGCGCGGCGAAGGATTGTAGTCGTTGGAGTAGGCCCACTCGTGCATCCCCATCTTGGCGGAGATGAGGTTCTGGTCCTGCGGCGGGCGGTCTTCGGTAAGCGACAGCCCCTGGCAGTAGTTGTGGATCGAGATGGCGGCCTGGTGGCCGTGCTCCACCGCCCAGATGATGTTCTCCGGCCCCCACGCCGCGTCGCCGCCCACGAAAATCCCCTCGCGGGTGGTCATGAAGGTGGTGCGGTCGACCTCGGGCATGTCCCAGTGGTTGAACTCGATGCCGATGTCGCGCTCGATCCAGGGGAACGCGTTGTCCTGGCCGATGGCGAGGATGACGTCGTCGCAGGGGAGGATCTCGGTGTCGTGCACCGTCGCCTTCAGCCGTCCGCTCTCCTCGTCCTTGTGCCAACTGACCAGTTCGAACTCCATCCCGACCAGCCTGCCGTCTTCCAGCACGAACCGCTTCGGGGAGTAGTTCTCGACGATGTCGACCAGCTCCTCCTCGGCGTCCTCGAGCTCCCAGGGCGACGCCTTGAAGTAGGGCCGCGACTTGCGCGCCATCACCTTGATGTCCGTGCCGCCGAGGCGCTTCGAGGTGCGGCAGCAGTCCATCGCCGTGTTGCCGACCCCGATCACCAGCACGCGCTCGCCGATGGAGTCGACGTGCCCGAAGTGCACCGCCTCCAGCCACTCGATGCCGATGTGGATGTTGTCGGCGGCTTCCTGGCGGCCCGGGTTGTTCAGCTCCTTGCCCTTGGGGGCGCCGGTGCCCACGAAGATGGCGTCGTAGCCTTCCTCGAGAAGCTCCTTCATCGAGTCGATGCGCGTGTTGTAGTGGATCTCGACGCCCATGTCGAGGATCATGTCGATCTCTTCCTCGAGCACGGCGACGGGGAGCCGGAAGGCGGGGATGTTGGTGCGCATGAGCCCGCCGGAGCGGGGGAGCGCCTCGAAGATCGTGCACTCGTAGCCCAGCGGCATGAGATCGTTGCAGACGGTGAGCGACGCCGGCCCGCACCCGACCAGGGCGATGTGCTTGCCGTTCTTCACCACCGGTATCTCGGGCAGGCGATTGTCGGTCGGATCGCGCAGGTCGGCCGCAACCCGCTTCAGGCGGCAGATGGCGACCGGCTTGCCGTCCACGCGGGTGCGCCGGCAGGCGGGCTCGCAGGGACGGTCGCAGGTGCGGCCCAGGATCCCCGGGAAGACGTTCGAGGACCGGTTCAGCCAGAACGAGTCCGTGTAGCGGCCGTTGGCGATGAGCCGGATGTACTCGGGGACGTTGGTGTGGGCCGGACAGCCCCACTGGCAGTCCACCACCTTGTGGTAGTAGTCGGGGTTGCTGACGTCCGTGGGTTGCATCAGTCCTTGGCCGTGTACCCTTGGGAACGCATGCGGCTCGCGGAGTTGGCGTCAGCCCGGACAGGCGCCGAGGCAGCCGGAGGCGAGGCGGAAGCGGGGAAGGGGCCGAGTGTTGGTCACGAAAACGGCTTGTCTGGGTACGACCCCGTCTGTGGCTGGGCCGGAAGGCCCGTTGGCGCTGGGGGTCGCATCCGACCCCGAGTGTTCCCAATGATGTACCAGAACGCCTTCGATGGCAAGATTTTGGGGACGCCGCGCGTCCCGTTACCAATTCGCGGTCAAACCGAAACGGAGGGCGGTGACCCGTGCTTGAACGACAGACCCCCGAATCCCGGACCGGCCTGGCTCCCTTCCGGAGCGCCGAGCTGCCGGTCCCGCCCCGGCCCCGGGGACTGGCCTGGATCGGGGTCGTGGGTCCCGGAGTGATCGTGCTGGGCGCCTCCATCGGCGGCGGGGAGTTCCTGCTGGGCCCATCCGCCTTCGTGCGCTACGGGCTGGTGCTGCTCTGGGTGACGGTGGTCGCCACCTTCCTGCAGACCGTGTTCAACACCGAACTCATGCGCTGGACGATCGCCACCGGCGAGCCCGTCTTTACCGGGTTCATGCGCACGCGACCGGCGGCGCCGTTCTGGGCGGTGGTCTACGCGCTGCTGTACTTCCTGCAGCTGGGGTGGCCGGCCTGGGCGGGCACGGCGGCGGGCGCGGTGTTCTTCCTGGTGTTCCGCGACCTGGCCGGGCCGGAGAACGCCGGACTGGTGCATGCCTTCGGGGTGGGTACGTTCGTGCTGTGCGTCGCCATCCTGCTCTTCGGGCGGCGCATCGAACGGACGCTCGAGATCCTGAACTGGATCCTGGTGGTGGCGATCCTCGGGACGTTTCTGGTGCTGGCGCTCATGTTCGTGGCCCCGGAGAC
>VYDD01000333.1 GCA_009843625.1 Gammaproteobacteria bacterium
CCTCCACCTGCCCCTCCCCCCGCAATCCCTCGACGGGGACCGATGCCTCCGGGTCCCGCACGTCGACCGGGGTGTCCAGAATCACATGCACGCGCCCGAGCGAGACGCGCGCGGTGGCCAGGCTCGCGTACAGTCCCATCAGCCCCTGGATGGGTCCCAGCAGCCGCATCTGGTAGGCCATGAAGGCGACGAACGTCCCCATCGTGATCGCCTCCGCGATCACCCGCTGGCCCCCATAAAGGAAGATGACCGCGACCCCGCCGGCCAGGATCAGCCCGGGCAGCCCGCCCGCGAGATAGGTCAGCAGCCGCATCGACATCAGCGTTCGGATGAAGGCGTCGTTCTTCCTCCGGAACCGCCTCTGCTCGCGCCGTTGCGCGTTCGACGCCACGGTGAGCTTGAGCCCGAGGATGGTCTCGATCAGGAAGCTGCCGATCCCGGCGCTCCGCTCGCGCAGCTCGGCGGTGATGCTCTCTAGCCGCCTCCTGTAGCGCACCAGCGCCCACAGGCAGGGCGGCAGGATCGCGAGGCTCACCAGGAAGAGCCGGGCATCCAGCCAGAGCAGGATCCCGACCGTCCCCAGCAGGTACGCGATGTTGCCCAGCCACGAAAGCAGGCTCTCGGAAACCACGCGCTGGATCTCGCCGATGTCGTTGTTGATGCGCGACATGATGTCGCCGATGGGAGTGCGCGCGTAGAAGCGGGGCGAGAGCCGCTGCAGGTGCCGGTACAGCGCCAGGCGCATGTCGAAGAGGATGTCCGCCGACGTGCGCGTGTAGCGCATCCCGGAGACCACGTTCAGCCCGAACGAGAGGACGGTGATCCCCGCGAAGAGCGCGACGATGCGGGTGAGCGCGCCGCCGTCCTGCCCCAGCAGGGCGGTGTCCACCAGGTCCTTGGACAGGTAGGGGATGTAGAGCGAGAGGGCGGTGCTCGCCAAGGACAGCACGAGGATCAGGACCAGCCACCTCGCGTACGGACGGACGAAGCCGAGAGCCCAGCGGACCTCGCGATCGAACAGGGCTCGCGAGCGACGCCTCACGGGCCCCGCAGGGGATGAACGGCTATTCCTGGGAACCGCCGTTGGTGGCCGCGTCCCCGGGCACCAGCAGGAAGCGCGTCATGTCGGCGTCGAGCCACACCGTGCGCAGCAGTTCGTGGGTGTCGGCGTCGTAGACGTCGATGGTGTTGCCGGCGTTGTAGATGTAGAGCAGCTCGCCGTTGGAGCTCGGCACCAGCGACATGCGGGGACGCCCCTGGAACTCGACCCGGCTCTCGACCCGCCGCCCCTCCAGATCGAAGGTCCAGAACTCATAGAAGCCGATCTCCGAGCGGAGCCCGTACCCCTTGCGTCCGCCCGGCGCAAGCGCAAAGCTCACCCGCTCGCTGGGCCCGAGGGTGTAGAAGTCGACATCCTGCTCCGCGAGGTTCACGCGCGCGATGCCCATCATCTGACGCCCCTGCACCGGATCCGTCATCCGGAAGAGGTTCGTGAAGATGCCCTCGTCGTCGTAGGGGCTGCGCTGGAAGCTCATGTTCATGCGCCCGAGCCCTTCCTCCAGCGGCAGCGACAGCTCCCAGCGGTCGACCTCGGTGAAGTTCTCGGTCTCCACGGCGATGATGTCCCGGCCGAAGAAGTAGAGGAGGTCGCCGTCCGGCGAGAACATGAGGTTGGCGCCCTGCCGCTGCTCGCCCACCTCCGTCGGCACGGTGTCGGTCACCTCGTGCGAGTCGAGGTCGACGCGCAGAATCGAGAATTCGCCGATCTCGAAGCGGTCGAGCAGCTTGGTGTAGCTGCGCGCACCGAGCAGGATGTACTCGCCGCCCGGCTCCACCACCATCGAGCGGATGCGCACCCTCGTGTTGCCCTCGCTCAGGGTGAAGGAGTCGATCGAGCGTCCCTCGACCAGATCGACCACCTCGATGTGCTCCATGGCGGCGTCGCGCACGTACATGGTGCGGTTGTCGGGGGAGAGCTGCATCAGGTTGGGGATGCCGGTGTTGACCGGGATGCGCTCCGTAACCTCGAGGGTCGCCTCGTCGATGACGTAGACGGCCTCGTTGTAGGCCCCCATGTAGATCGTGCCGTTGCCGCCCGAGCGCACCTCCTGGGCGGCCAGGGCCGCGGGGAGGAGGGCGATCAGCACCGCCAGGTATGACATTTTGTCAGACATGTCTGCCATTTTGTCAGGTTTCGTGGAGGAAAGGAGGCTCCCGGCCTACGGGAAGATCATCTCGAGCTTGCGCCAGTCGTTCTGAGCGGCCGCGCACTTGCCGGTCCAGTCCGGGCTGTGGTTCAACTGGTCCGGGACGTGGGCGGGCCAGAAGCAGGCCAGGTGGCAGTCGAAGAGGTCGCGCTCCACCGGCTGGCAGAGTCCTGCGGTGCCGCCCGCTTCGTCGACCTCCCATCCCGGCGCGAAGACCAGCGAGCACCCCAGCGGGATGTGCGGGATCTCCGGCACCTCGGGAAGCCGTCCCCCGAGCGCGACGACATCCTCGGCGTTCTCGTCGGCGCCGCCCTCGACCGCGCCCGCGGCCGGCCCCACGGGTCCCGCCATCTGCTCGGCCTCGGGCACGTCGCCCTGGTTCGCCAGGTAGGTCACCATCCGGTCCGCTTTGCGGTTGATCGGTTTCAGTGCCAAGGGTCTTTCTCCTCGTTGACTCGGTCGCGGTGGATCCGGCTCAGGCGTCGAAGCGCGCCAGGAATGCCGGGTTGCGCTCCGAGATGGCTCCGTAGACTCGAAGACATGTGTGGGTCCAGCTCCGAACCCACTCGCAGAAGTGGAGGTTCGGGGTTGCGGTGGTGCCGTACCGGGTATGGGCCTCGTGATAGCATCCGCCGGCGCAGATGGGACGGGCCCAGCAGGTCCGGCAGTCGGTCTTGCTGTTGATGTGGTGCTTCTTCAGGTAGTCGTACTGCACGTCGACGTCGACGCCCTCCGACACCGACCCGATCTTGTGCTCGTCCGAGCCGGCGAAACGATGGCAGAGCGCGACGTCGCCGTCGGTCGCCACCCCCATGAGCCCGAGCCCGGCGCCGCAGGGGTACGCCTTGCTCACGCCCTTGTGGATCTCCTCCAGGGTGTCCTTCACGTTGGAGAAGCCGTGATGGCGGTCGGCGCACGCGTGCTCGAGGAAGTCGTGGGCGAGCTCCTCGAACTGGCCGAGCATCTTGTCGTAGCCGGCGTCCGAGATGGAGAAGTCGCGGCACGACGAACTGGTCACCGGCGCGAAGCCGACCTCCCAGAATCCGATTTCCTCGGTCAGGTGCCTGAAGATGTGCTTGACGTCCAGGTTCTGGCTGGTCAGGGTAACGCGCGCGCCGATGGGGCGGGTGCGGTGGCGCGCCAGCAGATCCTTGATCTTGGGCAGGATGATGTCGTAGCTGCCCATGCCGTTCGAGAAGACGCGCAGGCCGTCCTGCACCTCGCGCGGGCCGTCGATGGAAACCGTCACGCCCACCCGGTTCTCTGCCAGCCAGTCGACGATCTCGGGCTTGAGCAGGGTCGCGTTGGTGGTGAGGCTGAAGTCGACCTCCTTCCCCACCTCGCGGGCGCGCTGCCGCGCGTAGGCCGTGGTGCTCTTGAGCAGCTTGAAGTTGAGGAGGGTCTCGCCGCCGAAGAAGGTCAGGTGCACCAGCCGATTCGACCCGCCCTGCTCGAACATGAAGTCGACGCTCTCCCGGGCGGTCTCGAGGTCCATGTAGCGGGGCTTGGAGTCGGCTTCGACGATGCGGTCGTCGCCGTACTCGTAGCAGTAGGTGCAAGCCAGATTGCACTTGCTGGTGACGTTCAGGACCATCGTGGTGAGCGGGAAGCCCTTGGGCGGCAGCATGTCGGGAGGGGCCGGCGCGGGCTTGCCGAGGAGGCCGATGGCGCGCACCCCCATCAGTTCGTCGATGCGGTTGGTGACCTCCTCCGCGGGAAAACGGCCCTCCAGCCGCTGCACCAGCTCGGCGGGCGTGCGGTTGGCCGTCTCAAGCGCCCGGAGCACCGCGAGCGACGCATCGTCCATGCGGAAGATCGCAGCGCTCGGCACCAGGTAGAGGAACGTCGCGCCGTCTGCCTGGAAGGCGTGGAACTCCCCCGGAGTGAGGAGACCCGGGGCTGCCGGCGAAGCGCCGTACGAGAGGGGCGGCGCGGGCGCCGGAGCTCCGTTGGCTCGCACAGCGGCCCCGTTCGCAGCCTCGGTGGTTGCAGCAATAACCGGTGTTGCGGTCGCGGCGCTCACCGACAAACCGCCTGGCGAAGTGATGCCTGCGTTGCTCATTTAGGGCTCCCTCCCATTCCGGGATTCGGTCCCGGGGTTCGGCTTCCCCGCCCGTTCGGGCTTGCCGCGGGATCGGGGCTCGCACCCGTGCTCACGTTGGCTCCCGCATCGAAAAGCAGGTAGAGCGGGACGGTCACGACCAGGTGGGCGCGGGCCCGCAGGGGACGGTCGCCGTTGTCGTCCTGTACGAGGGTGGCGACCACCCACACGTCGCCGACGTTGTTGCGGTTTCGGTCGCGGTCCGGGTTGGGGCCGTCGGCGGCGGGCACGAACAGTCCGGTCTGGTCGATCGAGCCGACAAACTCGATGTCGTTGTCGTCGAAGGTCGCCGCGTATTCCTCGAGGCTCCAGTCGACCTCGACCGGCCCCAGTTCCAGATCGTCGTCGGAGCTTGGACGCCCGTCGGGTCCGTCGTCGAATGCGACTGCCTCGAACTGCTGGTACCCCTTCGGGAAGACGATGCCGCCCACGCGGGCCATGCCCGTGCGAGGCAACACCTGGATGCGGTCGACGCCGTCGTGGACGACCACGGCCTGCGCCAGGGTCGCGCCACCGACGAAAACGTCGCGGCCGCCGGGGACCGCGTCGGGCGCCAGGGTCACGTTGAGGGCGATCTCTTCGGAGGAGGCGCTGACCACCCTGTTGACGGTCAGCCCGGGGCCCAGATCCACATCTCCCGGCCCGACGCCGTCCGCGAACCCGGCCCCGAAGATGCGGACCTCGCGCTCGCCGCCACCCAGTTGAAGGGCGCGGGGATGCACGCCCGCTACCACCGGGGAGCCAGCCAGGCGCGTGAGGCGCACATCCATGCCGATCTCATCGTAGTCGCCCCGGAACCAGCGGCCGCTGATCTCGTTCATGCCGCGCTCCACCAACATCACCTCGCGCATCGCCCCATCGGCTTCATCGGACTCGAAGGAGCGCCCCCGCCACTGGTATCCGGTGTACACCAGCCCGCGGCCCCGCCTGGTGACGGTCTCGCCGGTACCCGGAAACGTGTAGCTGGCCCGGGTGACGAACGCGTCCTGTTCGCCGCCGCCCCCCATCGTCACCGTGCCGTAGAGCGCGCCGCGTCCGGGCCAGTGACCGGACATGACCCATGTGCCCTCCAGGCGGGGCGGGCGCATGGTCGCCGACCACGCCGCCCACTCGGGGGTGTGGAGGGGAAAGACCTCGGAGAGGTGGTCGACGGCGCGCTCCATGGGCTGGCGCGTGTCGGGCGGCTCCCCGTCGGGACCGGGCTGATCGGGCGTGGGGCCCATGCGGAGGAAGGCCTGGAAGTCCGCGAGCGGGTAGTATCCGCGGTGCGTCGACATAAGGAGCTCCCACTCCTCGCGCGTGCGCCGCTGCGTGATCACCCGCCCCATCGAATGGCATTGGATGCAGGTGAACTCGACGTCGGTGTCCGCCAGATAGCGGTGGTCGATCATCCGCTTCTCGACCTCGAAAAGACCGGGACGCAGCTCCTCGGGCGCCAATCCCTGTTGGTCCGAGAGGTACTTCACGATCTCGCGGGCCTCCTCGGGCGCGAGGGTCACGCCGTTGAGCGAGATCATCCGCTGCAGCGAGCCCTGCCATCCCTCCGGCGTCTTGCGCTCGAAGGAGATGCGCGACATGCGCCCTTCGGAATCCGGGAGGTGGCACGCCGCGCAGCGGGCGCGGATGGTCTCGTGGTCGATCGGGAAGCCTTCCTCGTCGCTCTGGGCGCTGGCGCCGGAGGCGACGACGAACGAGCCTGCGGCGATCAATCCCGCCAGCAGGCGCGCGCGGGTCAAACGAGGGCGGTGAACCATGCGGGGACCCGGGAGTTGGAGAAACTCTTGTTTACCGGTGTATGCGGCATAGGGATGATACCGCCTGCGGGGACGGGAGACAAACGGGGAGATCCGGCGGGGCGGAGAGCACACGAGCCCGGGTCGATGCATGCACGTTGCATCGGTGATGTGTTGGTGCTATGGTGTCTTCATGTCTCAGCACCGTCGTCGAAACCCGGGATTTCGTGCCATGCCACGCCTCACAATCAGCTTGACGGACCGTACACACCGAGCCTTGCGAGAGGCCGCGGCGCGACAAGGACGCTCCATGGGCGCGATCATCGAAGAGAGCCTTGAATTCAGGGGTATCCTTCCTTCCATGACGGCACGTGATATCGTCGCGCGAGCGCGTTCGAGTGCCGGCTTGAGCGATGAAGAGGCGATGGCATTGGCGGTGCGCGAAACCAGGCGATACCGAGCCGGGAAGGACGATTGACCCGGGGGGTCTTCGTCGTGGATACCAATGTCGTCGTGTCCGGAATGACGAGTGCCGACCCGCACAGCCCTCCGTCGCGGATTCTCGACGCAATGCTCGACGGCCGGCTGCTCTATCTGATGTCCGGAGCCTTGCTCTCGGAGTATTCGGGAGTGCTGCGACGACCCGGCGTGGCACGGTGTCATCAGCAAACCGAAGACGAGATCGACAGCCTGCTGACCGACCTGGCAGCGAACGCGGTGTGGCGCGAGCCAGGCAAGAGCGAAGCCGCCCCGGAACCGGGCGACAACCATCTCTGGGCGCTGCTCGCCAGCCAGCCCGGTTGTCAACTCATCACGGGCGACCGGCTGCTATTGGAGAACCCTCCGCGGTCCGGCTCGGTCATCACCCCTCGCGACGCCTTGGTTGGGGCCGAATAACCGGGAGGACTCATGAACCTCGACGTCGAAGAACATCTGGACGCCGCAGACCGCTCGGTGTCTGTGCTGGAGCGTGATGGGAAGCCCGCTCGCGCTGTCACCCTTTCCCGCAGTTATGCGACAACTCTGGAGGATCTGTGGGACGCCGTAACCAACGGCGACCGGCTCCCCCGGTGGTTCCTGCCGGTCACGGGCGAACTCAGACCGGGTGGGCGCTATCAGCTGGAAGGCAATGCGGGTGGCTCGATCCCGGCCTGCGGGCGGCCAGGGCATCTCGCGCGCACATGCGAGGTCGGCGGGGACGTCAGCTGGGTGGAAATACGCTTCTCCCAAGGTGGAGCCGGCCGTGCGCGCCTGGAACTGACGCACACCCAGCGGCTGTCGGAGCACTGGAACCAGTACGGGCCGGGGGCGACCGGCGTCGGCTGGGAGTTGGGCCTCCTGGGTCTCGCGTTCCATCTCGCGGATCCGGACGCGCCGAAGCCGGATGAGGTGGCCTTGGCGGCATCGCCGGTCGGCAGGGCGTTCATCCGGGGAAGCGGCGAAGGGTGGGGGCAGGCTGCGGTCGCTTCCGGAGAGAACCCGGACGCCGCGCGTACGGCGGCGAGGCGCACGATCGCCTTCTACACGGGGGAACCGGCGGAGCTCGACTGACGGACTTCGGGGAAGGGGCGCTGTCGCCCGGCAGGCCGCGCAATCTTCCGTCGCGAGTGCCGGTCCGCCTACGGCTCGTTCGTCAGCATCCCCTTGCCCACGAGAACGGAGAGCGCGCCCAGGAAGTCCGGCAGCGAGACGGTGGCGACGCGGTCCAGGTAGGCCTGGTAGAGGTCGGGCACCTGATCGAAGCTGCCGGCCATTTCGACGAGGGGCGGGAGGGCCACGTCGCGCAGGAAGCGCACGCCGTCGGGCAGCGCGGGAGAGGCGAGGTGCTCGTCGAGGACGATCCGGCGGCCGCGTACCGCGGGGAGCCGGGGATGGCGCAGGCCGGGCGCGGGGCGCAGGCGGATGCTGGGCGCGGCACGCAGTTCGCTGAAGGCGCGCAGGACATCCGGGTCTCTGCGCAGCGCGGCGATGTCGGGCTCGGTCGGGACCGGGACATGTACCTCCGCGGCGGGGTCGAGGGCGGAGGCTTGCGCTGGGTCTGGACGCGTGGGCGCCTCGATGTCTCCAGCGGCGGCCGCGCGCGCGCTCCAGAAGCCGTGACCGTGCGCCGCAGCCGCCTCACGGTAGTACCGGGCCGTGTGGCGGCGGTGGCCGAGCCAGGTCGCTCGCTCGCGGTTGTCGAAGAACTCGAGCGCCACGTCGCGCATGTCGGGCGTCGCGATGCAGGTGTGCACCACTACCGCCGCGAGCCACGCGGAAGCGAGCGCCTTCTTGACCCCTGCCGAGGCGAGCGGATCGATGAAGCTGGCGGCATCCCCGACCAGCAGGAACCCGTCCCCCGCGAAACGGGAGGCGGTGTACTGGGAGGAGGTGTGCCCGCTGATGTCACTCTCAAGGCGAGCGTCGGCCACGAGGTGGCGGGCCTCCCGCGTCTTCTCGAGTTCCGCCAGGTAGAGGCGGCCGCGTCCCTGCCCCTTGAGCAGCTCGGTCCTGCGGGGGTCGATCATCATGGTCAGGTAGCGGAGGGTGTCCGATACCGGCATCGACCAGGCCCAGCCGTCGCGATAGCTCTCGACCAGGGTGCAGGGCTCGACCGGGGGGGCGCCGGCGTCGGCCCGCCAGACCCCGGCCAGGGCGACGGTGGCGTTCGACTGGTCGTGGACGCGCAGTTCCGGACTGGCGATTACTCCCGCGCGGCCGGAGCAATCGAGGACGAAGGGAGCTTGCAGGATCCCCGTAGCGCCACGTCTGTCCTCATACTCGACGCGTTGCGGCTGCTTCGCTTCCCCTTTCCCACCGGCTTCCCCCCGCACCACTCGCCGTACCGTTGCATCGCGCCGCACCTCGGCACCCGCTTCTTCAGCGAGGTCGAGAAGCAGCGCATCGAAGGCGTCGCGGATCACGTGATGGCCGATGCTCCCGGGCGCGAAGTCGGCGCGCCGGAGCGGGGCATCGCCCCAGCGGACGAGATTGCCGCGCGCCGGGAAGAACCCCGCGTCGTCGATCTCCCGCGCGATTCCCAGAAGGGCGAAGAGCTGGCGCGCGCTGGGGGGAACGGACTCGGCGAGCGCGGGATGCCCGATGGCCGGGCGGGTGAGCAGCACGACCGAGTGCCCCCAACGCGCGAGCAGACGGCTCACGGCGGACCCGGCCGGTCCACCGCCGATGACAACGGCCTCCGAGGCTATTTCTCCATCCAGTTGCGTCTACGGTACCGCGCAGCCGGACTACGACACGGGCCGCTCGGGCGGCTCAACCTTCACCGACCAGAGCCCGGAGTTGGTGTCGGAGAAGAAGACGTGTCCCTTGAAGGGCATCGCGCTCCACACCATGGTCGAGTTGGGCACCCAGCCGTTCACGTCCGTCGACTTGTGCACGGCGATCTCGCGGCCCTGCGTGTACAGGTTGCCCATCAGCTCGCCGGAAACGTCGACCACGCGCAGCCCGCCCTCGTAGTACGCCTGGTAGAGGATGTCGTCCTCCACCCAGATGTTGTGGGTGCCGTACTCGCTGACCTCGTAGCGGGCGACCATCTCCGGGTTGTCGGGATCCGTGAAGTCGATCACCTGGATGTAGCCCTGGGTCGCGAGCGGTATCCCGTTCATCCCCGTCTCCGGGTCATACGGCAACTGGTATGATCCGCCGCCCCGCGGTCCCGCGTTGGCGAGCCCCCTCCTCTGCATGTTCTCGTCCCCTACGAAGACGTAGAACCGGTCCGTGGACTGCGACTGGTACGGGAAGATGGCGTGGGTGGTGCCGGTCGGCACGGGCAGCTCGGAGATGAGCACGGGGTTCTCCGGGGTGCCTCCCCAGCGCCCGTTGCCCACGTCCACGGCCACCATGCCCTTCTCCCACTCGGCCGAGTAGGCGATGCCGTTGAGCACCCACACGTCGTGGAGGCGGCTGTCGGGGTGGTTGTACTCGCCGACCACGCGCGGATTGTAAATGTCGGCGACGTCGATGATGACGTACTTGTCGCCGGCGGCCAGGACGTAGGCGTAGTCGTCGTCGGGGAAGGCGTTGTGGACCCCGCCGGTGAGCCCCTCGACCACCTCGGAGGCGATCACGGGGTGGGCCGGGTCGGCCAGGTCGAGGAAGACCACCCCGTTGCGCCGGTTGGAGGCGCCCTCGCGCGTGAGGGTGGCGTAGCGCGCGTCGGGGGACACCTTCACGTCGTTGACGGCGCGCGCGTCCACCTGCAGCGAGTCGGTCTTGAAGATGTTGGCCGGGTTGGTGACGTCCCAGGCGTATGCGTACCCGTCCGACATCTTGGCGCCCGTGAGCGCGTAGTCGCGGCCGTCCAGCCCCTCGAACACCCAGAAGTCCGTGGTGCGGACCGTGGCGGTGCTCCCCGTCCCCACCAAAGTGAGTTCGCGCACCGCGTCGCGGCCGACGGCCTGGAGGGTCGCGCGCGCTGACAGCGGGCCCGCGTTGGCCACGATCGTGTACACGCCCGGCACGTCCGCGACGAAGCGGCCGCGCGCGATCTGGCCGGGCGCGCTGGGCGCGATCATCTCCGCGTCGGGCACGGCCGTGTGGGTCCAGGTTACCGGCACGTCCGCGACCACCTCGCCGGCCGCGTCGCGCGCCACCGCGGTGAGGTGCTGGACGTCGCCGGTGCGCACCTCGTCCGCCAGCCCGGCGATGTCCAGCGAGACCGCGGGGAACGGGGCCACGTCGTAGGCGGCCGTGCCGGCCGTGCCCTCCACGTCGGCCCGGATGGTGACCGCCCCCGTGCCGGTAGCGGTCACGTAGCCGAAGCGGTCGACGGTAGCGACGGACGGATCGGAACTGGACCACGACACCACCGGGGCCGTCCGCGCGGATCCGTCCGCGTGGCGCGCGGTGGCGGTGTGGCGGAGGGTGGTCCCCTGGTAGAGGCGGCCCGGCTCGGCGGTAACCTCCACCGTGGCGACCTCCGGAGCCAGCACGGTGAGCGGCACGCGCAGGCTGGGCGGGGTTCCTTCGTATCCGGCCGGCGTCAGCAGCGTCGCCACGATCTCGTACTCGCCCATCGCCCGCCCGCGGACGGTCCCCCCGCGCACGGTCGCCGCCGCCCGGGGCGCCACGGTACGCACCTCGGCGTCCGCCACCACGCGGCCCTGGGCGTCGAGTGCGCGCACCTCGAACGGGACCTCCTCACCCGTCATCACGACCACCGACGGCGGCGATGCCTCGAGCCGCACGACGCTCGCGGCGCCGGCCTGCGCGCTCGCGCGCTCGGGCGCGAACGCAAACGTAGACAGGAAGGTCAGAATCGCGAGGACGGTCAGCCGCTGCATGGCACGCTCCAGCTCGAGGAATCCGCAGGGGACGATAACCCGGAAATCGCCGGGACCGCCAGCACTCCGCAGCCCGGCAGCCCGTGGACTGCTATGCCATCCCCAGCCCGAAGCGCAGCGCCTCGTCCATGGACGGGTGCAGGAACTCGTATCCCGTGCGTTCCGCCTTTGCCGGGAGGGCTCGCTGCCCGCCCAGGAGCACGGTCCGTCCCATCTCGCCCATCAGCGCATACACGGCCAGCGACGGTACCGCCAGGATCGTCGGGCGCCTGAGCACCCGGCCCAGCGCGCTGGTGAACGTGGCGTTGGTCACCGGCAACGGGGCCGTGACGTTGATGGGTCCGCGAACCTGAGGGGTGACGATCGCGTGCAGGATGAGCCCGAGGGTGTCGTCCAGGCTGATCCACGGAAAGTACTGCCGCCCGCTGCCCAACCGACCTCCCGCCCCGGCCCGGAAGGCGGGCAGCATCAGTTGCAGCGCGCCGCCGTCCGGCGACAGCGCCACCCCCTGCCGCAGATGCACGACCCGGATCCCCGCCCGGCGCGCGGGTGCGGCGGCCAGCTCCCACGCCTTGCACACTTCGGCCAGAAAGCCCCGGCCGGGCCGGCTTTCCTCGGTCAGCTTCTCGTCGCCGCGATTGCCGTAGTATCCGACCGCGGAGGCGCACACCAGTACCCGCGGAGGCGGCGACAGACGCGCCGCGGTATGCGCGATCCACTCGGTGCCTTTCCTGCGCGACCGCAGGATCTCCTGCTTCTTCTGGACGGTCCAACGCACGCCGACAAGGGGCTCGCCCGCCAGGTGCACGATCGCGTCCACGCCCTGGAGCCCTTCGTGATCCACCTGCCCCTCCGCGGGATTCCAGTAGACGGATCCCTCTCCGGCCTTCTGCCGCGAGCGCACCAGGCGCAGCACGCGGTGCCCGCCGGTGGTGAGAACGTGGCACAGGTTTCGTCCCAGAAAGCCCGAGCTTCCGCTGATCGCCACCGTGAGCGGCCGCTGCTGCCGGTAGCGCTCATGCAGGGCGAGGTCGTTGGCCAGCCGCTGATGCCGAAACGCGAAGCCCCGTTCGAGCATGCACTCGATCCACCGGACGAAGGGCGCCGCGTCCAGGTTGAGGGGCGGGCCCCAGTCGATCTCGTCCTCCATCACGCACCCGCCCGCTCCGTCCGGTGAGAAGCGATGCGTGTGCACCCAGTGGTCGAAGGGGCCGCGCACCTGCTCGTCGCGGAAGAGGACCCCGTCCTCGCAGGCCGTATGGCGGACCGTCCAGGCGACCTGCAGCGGCTCGGGGCCTGCCCGTACCGTGACCGTGCCGCCATCGGCGATGCCGCCCTTGCGCGCCACCACGCGCACGTTTTCCCAGGGAGGAAGCAGGCGCTCGAGCGCGCCCGGGCGCATGTGCCACGCGAACACTTCCGCCGGTGAATGCGGCAGCCGATGCGTGCGCCGGAAGATGGCCATGACCGTGGCTACGGCGTCAGCCGCCCGGGGGTTCCACGGCGTTGCGAATCGCGGAGACCCCGGCAGCGACCCCGTGCGGATGCCCGTAGATGGCCGATCCTGCGACCAGCACATCCGCGCCCGCGCCAGCGACCCCGGGGGCCGTCGTGGCGTCGATCCCGCCATCGACCTCGAGCGCCGTATCCTCGCCGCCGCAGGCATTCAGCAGCTCGCGCGCCCGCGCCAGCGTGGCGAGGGCGGAGGGGATGAAGGCCTGTCCTCCGAATCCGGGGTTCACGGACATCACCAGCAGCAGGTCGATGTCGGGTAGGATGGGCGCTGCCGCCTCCACCGGGGTGGCCGGGTTGAGCGCCACCCCAGGGTGTACCCCCGCCGCGCGGATGCGCTGGATCGTCCGATGCAGGTGCGGGCAGGCCTCCTGGTGCACCGTCAGGTAGTCCGCCCCGGCGTCGGCGAACGCCTGGATATAGCGGTCGGGCGCCTCGATCATGAGGTGTACGTCCACGGGCAGCCGCGTCGCCCGCCGCACCGCCTCCGTGATCGCCGGACCAATGGTGATGTTGGGGACGAAGTGGCCGTCCATCACGTCGACGTGGATCCAGTCGACGCCGGCCTCCTCCGCCTCCACCACCTGCTCGGCCAGGCGCCCGAAGTCGGACGCCAGAATGGACGGGGCGATGCGAACCTTCATGCCGACCTCCTGAGCGTGTCCCGCCCTGCTCCCCGGGCTTTCCGACCCCGCGCGCCCGCCTGTCGCGTGCTCATCAGCCCGTCCCGCCAGGCTCGATCGAGCGCACGCCGCCGGGCGCCGCGATCAGGGCCCGGGTGGTCATCCCCAGAAAGAGCCCGTTCTCGACGATACCCGCCCGCGCGCGCAGGGCCCCGTCCAGCGCCACAGGATCATCGATGCCTTCCGGGAAGCGCGCATCCAGAATGTAGTTGCCGTTGGACGTGACGTACCGGCTCCCGTCGGCGGTGCGGCGCAGCGCGACCTCCGCCCCGAACTCCGCCACGAAGCCCTGGTGCCTGGAGGAACCGAAGCGGGTCACCTCCACCGGCAGCAGGCTGCGCGTGCCCAGCCGCTCGACCACCTTGCTTTCGTCCACGATGACGATGAAGCGGTCGGACGCCTGCGCCACGATCTTCTCGCGCAGCAGCGCGCCCCCCAGGCCCTTGATCAGGTTGCCCCGCGGATCTACCTCATCGGCGCCGTCGACCGTCAGATCCAGGCGCGGCTGCGCGCGCAGGCGCGAGACCCGGATCCCGTGCCCCCGGGCGATCTCCGCCGTGCGCCGGGAGGTCGGCACCCCCACGACGTCGCTCAGGCTGCCGGCCCGCACGCGTTCCCCCAGAAGGTCGAGGAAGAAACGGATCGTGCTCCCGGTGCCGAGCCCCAGCACCATCCCGTCGCGGACGCTCTCGAGCGCCCGGGCGGCGGCGGCCCGCTTCAGGGCGTCGATGCCGGTCATGGCCCGGATTCCCGTGCCGCGCGTTGCCGGTGGGAGATCGTCAGGACGGGAACCGGCTCAGGATCTCCTTCACCTGGCGCACGATGTCGAGCGCCTCCTCGAAGGGGCGCTGCCACATGTTGCGGCCGAAGATGAGCCCGGTAGCGCCGGACTCCATGGAGATCCTCACCTTGTCCAGCATGTCCTCGTCGGAGAGCTTGCTGCCCCCGCTCACCAGCACCATGGTGCGGCCCGCGGAGCGGAAGACCCGCCGCGCGCCCTCCGCGTAGGTGTGGACGATCTCGGCATACTTGCCCGGCTGCGCGGGATTGGGGCCGATCGCGGGCGGGATCACCAGCTTGGCGATGTCGGCGCCGAGTTCGAGGGCCGTGCGCGCCGCGTAGTCGACCGCGTAGAGCGAGGTCGCGCCCCCTTTCGCGTCGATGGCCTCGCCGCGCGGATACGACCATACCACCAGCGGCATGCCGAAGCGCTCGGAGTCCTGGCGAACCCGGCGCAGCTGCGCGAAGTCGTCGTCCTGGCGCGGCGTGCCCACGTACAGCGTGTAGCCGACCGCATCGGCCCCGATGCGCACCGCGTCCTCGACGGTGGACGTGAGCGGCGACAGCGCCTTGTCGGCGGGCGGGATGTTGGTCTTGCCGTTCAGCTTCAGGATGAGCGGCACCTGGCCCGCGTACTTCGGCATGTACTTGCGCGCGAGCCCGTAGTGGCATGCGATCGCGTTGAAGCCGCCCTCCGCGGCCAGCCGCCACTGGAATTCGGGATCCTGCGACGGAGGGTTGGGGAAGAAGTCGATCGGTCCGTGCTCGAGTCCCTGGTCGATGGGCAGGGCGAGCATGGTGCCGTTCCCGAGGCCGTTTCGGTAGAGGATCCTGTGGAGGCGGGCGCGCTTGCCCAGGTCGATGTCGAGATCGTGGAGCGAGGGTCGTGTCGTCGTCATGGAATCGTTCTGGAGGGGGCTGTCGTGACCTGCGGGTTGACTATATTGGGGCGCCGAACGCGCCCGGAATCTATTCGGGCGCCACAGGAGCGGAAAGGCAACCCGACACCGGGGACCGCGCGCGCAGGCACTTGAGCTCCCGGACGCGCGCACGGGCCTCGAAGCGGAGAAACAGATGATTCTCGTCACCCGCCAGGGCATCACCGAGGAGGAGCTGGACCACATCCGCGAACGCGTGGAGTCGCTCGGGCTGCGCACGCACGTGTCGCGCGGCGAGACGCTGACGGTCGTGGGATGCATCGGCGACGAGGAGCGGCTCCAGCACGTCCCCCTGCTCTCCATCCCGGGGGTGGTGGCCGCGCACCCGGTCATGAAGCCCTACAAGCTGGCCTCGCGGGAATTCGCGGCGGATCCGACCAGGATTCCGCTGGGGGACGTGGAGGTGGGAGGACGCGGAGTGGTGGTGGTCGCCGGGCCCTGCTCGGTCGAGGGTGGCGACATGTTGAGGGAGACTGCGGCGCGGGTGCGGGCCGCCGGAGCACACGGCATTCGCGGCGGCGCCTTCAAGCCCCGCTCCTCGCCCTATTCCTTCCAGGGGATGGGCCAGCCGGGTCTGGAGCTGCTGGTGGACGTGCGCGATGCCCACGGACTTCCGGTCGTGACCGAGGTCATGGACACCCGGCAGGTGGAGCTGGTGGCGGGGTACGCCGACGTGCTCCAGATCGGCACCCGCAACATGCAGAACTTCAACCTGCTTACCGAGGTCGGAAGGGTGCAGAGGCCGGTCCTTCTCAAGCGGGGCATGTCGGCGACGATCAAGGATCTTTTGATGTCGGCCGAATACATCATGCAGCAGGGCAACAGCCAGGTGATCCTGTGCGAGCGCGGCATCCGCACCTTCGAGACGGCGACCCGCAACACCTTCGACCTGGCCGCCATCCCGGTGTTGAAGCGGGAGACCCACCTGCCGGTGATTGCCGATCCCAGCCACGCGGGCGGGCGCCGCGACCTGGTGACGCCGCTGGCGTTCGCCGCCATCGCGGCCGGGGCCGACGGTTTGCTGGTGGAGGTGCACCCGGATCCCGAGTCCGCGTGGTCGGACGGGGATCAGTCGCTGGACTTCGGGGAGTTCGAGCGCATGATGGAGCGGCTGGCCCCGTTTGCGGAGGCCGCGGGGAGGAAGCTGGCTCCGCTGTAGGCGGCTACCAGAACCCCGCCCCGAGTGCCTCCCGCGCCTGCTCCAACTGCGCGGCAACGGCTTCGCGGCCCGTGCTTCCGCTCACCACTCGCGCATCCGCGGATCGGACCGGGTCGAAGACCTCCGTCACCCCGGGACCGAAGGCCTCGTGCTCCTCCGCGAGGGCCTCGGTGGACAGCTCCGCGATCGAGCAGCCCAGTGCTTCCGCGCGCCGCACCACCCGCCCCACGACCTCGTGGCTGGTGCGGAAGGGCACGCCCTTCCTGACCAGGTAGTCGGCCAGATCGGTCGCCAGGAGGGCGGGGTCCAGCGCGGTCTCCATGCGCGCGGGCTGGAAGGCCGCGCTGCCTATCGCCCCCGCCACCGCCGGCAGGGTGAGTTCCAGGGTGTCCACCGTGTCGTAGAGGGCGGCCTTGTCGTCCTGGAGGTCGCGGTTGTAGCCCGTCGGCAGGCCCTTCAACTGAATCATCATGGAAACCAGGTTGCCCACCAGGCGCCCGCTCTTGCCGCGCGCGAGTTCGGCCACGTCGGGGTTCTTCTTCTGCGGCATCAGGCTCGAGCCGGTGCAGTAGCCGTCGGAGAGCTTCAGGAACCCGAACTCCTCGGAGGCGAACAGCACCAGATCCTCGCACAGGCGCGAGAGGTGCACCCCGATCATCGCTCCCGCGAAGAGGACGGAGACGATCCAGTCGCGGTCGCCCACCGCGTCCATGCTGTTGGGGGTCACCGAGTGGAAGCCCAGCTCGCGGCCGATCGCGGCGCGGTCGACCGCGAAGGGACACCCCCCGATGGCGCCGGCGCCCAGCGGCAGCACGGCGGCCTCTTCGGCGGCCGAGCGGAGACGGGCCCGGTCGCGCACCAGCGGCCAGACGTGCGAGAGCACCCAGTGGGCGGCGCGCACCGGCTGCGCCCGCTGCAGGTGGGTGTAGCCGGGCATCACCAGCTCCTGCGACCCGGCGGCCAGATCGACCAGGGCGCTGCCCAGCCGGACGACCTGACCGTCGAGTGAAGCCACCGCGTCCATGCCCCACAAGCGCACGTCGGTGGCCGCCTGATCGTTGCGCGAACGCCCCGTGTGCAGCTTGGCGCCCACCTCGCCCACCTCCTCGACCAGCAGGCGCTCCACCAGGGAGTGGATGTCCTCGTCCTCTACCGCGGCGGGATCCATGCCCTCGAGGCGGGTCGCCACCACCTGCAGGCCGGCGTCGATGTCCTGCCACTCCGCGTGGGTCAGGACCCCGGCTCGCAGGAGCGCCCGCGCCCAGGTGCGGCTGGCGCGCACGTCCTGGGGCCAGAAGCGAAAATCCATGTCCAGCGAGCGGTTGAGCGGCGCCATCTCCGGCGCCATCTCCTCGGAGAATCGCCCCCCCCAGCGCCCGTGACCCGGAGTGCCGGCTCCCGCCCCTCCGGGGGCGGTCCCGCCCCCGCCCCCGGGTATTCCAGTGAAAGGCTGAAGAGCCTGATGAAGCCGGCGGCGTCGCTTTGATCGTAGTCGCCGGAGCCGGATTCGCCGAAGGAAGCCAGATCGCCGTCGTAGAGCGATCTCGGGCTGGTGCGGGACACGCTGCGCGCCGACCCCTTGTACAGCTCCATCGTTACGCTGCCCGTCACCCGCCGCAGCAGCACATCCACCAGCGCGTCGATGGCCTCGCGCTCCGGTGTCCACCAGCGCCCCTCGTAGACCAGGTCAGCGTACCGGTCCGCCACGAGGTCCTTCAGGGCGATGGAGCGCCGGTGCAGCGTGAGCTCTTCAAGCTCCTTCAGGGCGGCGTACAGGATGGTGCCCCCGGGGGTCTCGTACACGCCCCGGGACTTGATGCCGACCAGCCGGTCCTCCACGATGTCGGCCCGCCCGACCCCGTGTCGGCTGCCCGCGGCG
>VYDD01000097.1 GCA_009843625.1 Gammaproteobacteria bacterium
GCGCTGGCCGCGGAGACGCGCTCCGAGTTGTCGGGCCAGGTGTTCTTCCAGCGTGACGCGCCCGTGCGCGCGTTCGAACTGGAGGCGCGGCGCACGCTCCTCGGGGCGGAGCGCGCCCGGCCCCCCATGGGCACTCCGTCAAGCGTGAACGGCATGACGGTCGAGGCACTGGAGGCGACGCGGGCGCGCATCTACCGAATGGACGAGGCGCGGCTGGCCGTGGTGGGCGCGGTCGAGCCGGCCGAGGCAGCCTCCATCGTCGGCGCGCACCGGACGATGGCGCGGCGCGGGGAGCAGGCCTGGGTGGTGGAGGGCGCGCCGCTGCCGCCGCGCACGCCGGGGTGGGCGTGGGAGACGGGCGGCCGGACCTCGGTGGCCGACGACATCACGAACAACTGGATCCGGGCCGCCTACCCGTTTGAGGGAACGACACCGCGACGGCCAATGGAATTCCTCGCGCACGTGATCGGAGAGCAGCTGGGCATCAACCTTCCCGCTCCGGGGCTGATCAGCCGACGGGTCGAGGTGCGCGAGCTGCCCGGCGGGCCCGTGCTGCAGGTGACGATCGCCGCCCAGTGGCCGACCGTGCGGGCCTGGGAGCAGCGCATCGTGGACATCGTGGATCACCTGTCCGCCGGCAACCTCTCCCCGGACGACCTGAACCGGCAGTACCGGAGGTTCCGGTCGGCACGGGCGCTCGCAATGGCGGATCCGGAGCACGAAGGCCGCCGACTGCTCATCGAAGCGGAGTCGGACGGCGGGCCGGGGGAACTGCGCGCGCCCATGGAGGGTCTGTCTTCCGAGGAGGTCCAGCAGGCGGCAGCCGGCCTCGGCGAGCCACGTGTGCTGGTCTACGGACCGGGGGGGCCGCCGTCTTGATGCATCGGTATGGGGGCAGTTACCTTGCGGCCCGAATTCTGTCGAAGCATCGCCTGCGAGCCGGAAGGAGCCAGCTCGGAAGTTTCAACGTGATAGCCTGGAGTAACTGCACCATGAGGAACGCAATCCTTTTCCTCGCTTTCGCCGGCACCATCGCCTCCGCCGCATGCGGGCCGACCGACGTCACGATCAACGCGCAGATGGAGGTTGCCGGCGCCGAGGGAACGGAGGTGAGGCCGCTGGCCGACATGGAAATCCAACTCCTTCCCTTCGACCGCGACGCGATCTTCGACTCGCTGGCGCGCGAAGCCGGCACCCCCGAGCCGGAGATTCCGCAGGATCTGCTCGAAGCCCAGAGCCAGGTCGCCGCGGCACAGGCGGAATGGCAGAGCCGGGAGAGCGAGTGGTCGCTGCTGAGGGAGGACCTGCTCAACCTCAGCACGGAAATGGAGCGGCTCAATCCCGCCGAAGCCCAGTACCGGGTGCTGTTCATGGAGTTCGACGAGAAGGAGCAGCGACTCGCCCAGGTGGAGCGCCAACGCGACGCCGCCTTCGAGGAGTTCACTTCCATCCAGGGATCCATGATCGAGCAGGCCGACCAGGTCAGGATGCTCCGCGAGATGTGGGGCGACGACGCGTTCGCCGACTACGGCACGGTCGCCCAGTTCCTGATCGACGTGAGCGGCCTCGACCCGGTGGTGGACACCACCGACGCCTCTGGTAGCGTGCTCACGGCGGCGCCCGCCGGACGGTACTGGGTCTACGCGCGCTGGGAGCGCTCCTTCGACGAGCTCTACTGGAACGTCCCGCTGACGGTGGAAGGTGAGCCTGTGACCTTCACGCTCGACGAGAGCAACGCACAGGTTCGGCCCATCCTCTGACCGGACCGGACGGGCGCCCGCCCGGTCACCCGGGCCGGGACCCGGCCTCGTGGACCGTCCACCGAAGCTGCTGGGCGTAGTGCCCGCCTGCGGACTGTCCACCCGCATGGGAAGCGCCAAGGCGCTTCTCGATGCGGGTGGACAGTCCTTTCTGGTGCGGGTCGTGTCCGCCCTCGCGGCGGGCGGATGCGACCCGGTGGTCGTGGTGGCGAGGGAGGCGGACGGCGCCGTGGCGCGGGAAGCGAATGCTGCCGGGGCCGTGGCGGGGGCCAACCCCGACCCCGACGAAGGTCCCATTTCGTCCATCCGGCTGGCACTGGCGGGGTGGGGCGGCGGGATGGACGGATGCGCCGTCTGCCCCGTCGATCACCCGCTGGTGACGGGCGCCACGGTGCGGTCGCTGGCGGCGTCTTTCGAGGAGAGGTCGGCCGACATCGTGCTTCCGACCTGGCGCGGCCGGCGCGGTCACCCGGCCCTCTTCCATCGCCGCCTGTTCCCCGAACTTCTCGATCCCGCCCTTCCCGAGGGAGCCCGCACGGTCGTGCGGCGGCGCCCCTCCCGCGTGCGCGAGTGTCCGGTGGAGGACGCCGGCGTGGTCGCCGACATCGACACGCCGTCCGAGTACCGCCGCCACTTCCAGGTGGCGTGACCATGGCCGAGCTGCCGGGGCCCGACGCGGCCGAGGTGCCGGAGTCCCAGGCGGCCGCCGACGTACCGGACGATCTCGCCGGCCCCGACGCAGCTGCCGCGGCCGCGCGCATCCTGGAGTCGCTGCGGGGGTCGCGGGGCACGGTCGAACTGCTGGTGGTCTCGGACAGCGAAGGACGCGCGGCGGGCGCCCGCATGCTGGTGCGCCCGGATGCGGTCGAGGGATCGCTCGGGGATCCCGAACTGGACGCGGCCGCGCTGGCCGCCGCCAGCCGCGAGCGGCTGGCGCGCGGGCACGGCGGGTCCCTCCACAACCTGCAGACGCCGGCGGGCCGGCGTCTGCAGGTGTACGCGGAGGGCCACCGTCCCCGCCAGGAACTCATCGTGGTGGGCGCCGGGCACATCGCCCAGCCCCTCGCCACCCTGGGCACGCTGCTGGACTTCGAGGTCACCGTGCTGGACGACCGTCCCGAGTTCGCCACTCGCGAACGGTTCCCGGAGGCCGCCGCGGTACGCACCATCGATTTCGGCGATCCCCTCTCCGGCATCGACGTCCACGCGGGGTGCCATTTCGTGCTCGTGACGCGCGGGCACAAGTACGATTACGAGTGCCTGCGCCGGCTGCTGGCCCGTCACGACGCCGCCCAACCGGCGTACATCGGCATGATCGGCAGCCGCCGCCGCGTGCGCGCCACCTTCATCCAGCTCGAGGCGGAGGGAATCCCCCACGAGGTCATCGCCGGCGTGCGCGCTCCGGTGGGCCTCGACATCGGTGCGCAGACACCGGCCGAGATCGCGATCAGCGTCCTGGGGGAGATGATCCTCGAACGGCGCGGCGGGACGGGCACGCCGCTGCGAACCCGGGAGCGCATCGTCGAGCGCTTCCTGGCGAAGAAACCGCCTACAGGGAGTGTGAAATGAGTTCGCCGGGCGACCAGGACGTATACGAGGCCGTTCTCGCGACGGTGCGGGCCGGCCGGCCGGCGGCGCTCGCGACCATCGTCTCCACGCGGGGCTCGACGCCGCGCAAGGCCGGCTCGCGCATGCTGGTGGACCCCGAGACCGGGCTGGTGGGCACGGTCGGCGGCGGGTGCGGGGAGGCGGAGGTCGTCGAGGCGGCGCACGAGGTGATCGAGGACGGCGTCCCGCGCCTGGTGAAGGTCGACCTCACCGAGGACCTGCTGGGATGGAGCCCGGCGGTATGCGGCGGCATCATGGACATCTTCGTGGAGCGGGTATAAGCCCGGAGCCGGGCCGATCTCTTCCCCACGTCACCATCCTCTATCTGCGGCCCCCGGATCACCTCCAGACCTTCCGCCAGCCCATCATCCATCAGAACCCGCAGGTGATCGTCACCTTCTCGCGCCGCATCCGGGTCCCCGCGCCGATGGAACTGGACGGGGAGGTCGTGCTCGAGACCGGATCGGACATCGTCTGGTTCACCTTTCCGGGCCTCTGGCACGACATCGGCCGCTTCCACAACGCCGAGGGCGCGTTCACGGGCTTCTACGCCAACCTGCTCACGCCTGTCGAGATGCTGCCCGGAAACACCTGGCGCACCACCGATCTGTTTCTCGATGTGTGGATGAAGCCGGGAAAGGCGCCGAGGCTCCTCGACGAGGACGAACTTCGGGACGCGCTGAACGCGGACGCGCTCGAGGCCGGGACGGCGCGGCGCGCCCGGGAGGAAGCGGAGAGGATCCTGGAGCGCGCAGGCGCCGGCGCGTGGCCTCCTCCCGTGGTGCACGAATGGACGCGGGAACGGGCGCTCGGGGTGCTGAACGACATCGACGACCCGGACTGAACCATCGCTCGCCGCCCCCGGCTGGACGCCGGGGCTCCCGTTCGTTCTCCTACGTGTCCCCGTCCTCGACCCGGTACGCGGCGCACAGCCGCTTGAGGTCCACGTAAAGATCGCCGAGCACCTCCGGGTCTTCGCGGAGGCAGTCGATGAGGCGTTCGCTGGAGTTCAGACCGGCGCTGGGCAGCCGCACGTCCTCGTGGTGATAGACCCCTCTGTCGACGAACACCAGGCGCACGGTGGCGGTTTCGCCTCCGCTCATGGCTCTCCTTCCGTCAGTGCCTCGACCGCATTCTCGATGGTGGCGTAGCTGGTGTCGGGCAGCCTTCTCGCGGCTCCGCTCCCGCGGCTGACCAGAACGCTCGGAGTGCTGGTCAGGCTGAGCGCGCTGGCCAGTCGGAGATTCGCCGATACCCGGTCGGCGTGCCGGTCCGAGTTGAGGCAGTCGCGAAACGCGCCGTCGTCCATTCCAAGGGCGCGCGCGTAGCCGACGAAATTCCCCACCGGATCGCCCGAGGCCGCCCATGAGAACTGATTGTCGAAGAGCGTGTTGTGGTATTCCCAGTAGCCGCCCTGGTCCCCGGCGCAATGGGACGCCCGCGACGCGAGGAACGAGTTGGAGTGAATGCCCACCAGCGGCAGATCGTAGAAGACGAACTTCGCCCGCCCCGTGCCGACCAGATTCAGTTCGATGAGAGGCTTGACCCCCGAGGCGAACATGGCGCAGCCCGGGCACTGATAGTCCCCGAACTCGACAACCGAGATGGCAGCGTCCGGGTCTCCCATTTCGCTGCCGTACGCCAGGTTGACGAGTTCCTCGTCGGAGAGGTCGCCCAGGTCCACCGGCTCGGTGACCGCGTTGCTGAACACGGTCGAGCCGGTCGTGTAGACCGCCGCCACCACGCCGATGAGCGCCACCCCACCGAGGATGAGGTAAAGGCGCTTGACGCCGCCGCCTGTGGGCTTCTGCCTCATTTCCTTTCGTTGCTGCGCTCTCTTGGACATCTTCGCACTCCGTCGCCGGTCGTTGTCGAAAAACCACGCGCGCCTGATCGCGTGGTGGGGTGGCGGGCGCGATGTGTGCCCCGCACCTCCGGCCGCCGGTTAACTTGGCGCGTCGGCGAACCCGCGCACAAGATGGCCGTTCTCTCTCGACCCCCGGCCTACGCCATCAGCACGTCGACCACTTCCCGGGTGCGGGTCAGGTCGGGCGCGACGTGGTCGGCGCCGGTGGCTTCCAGTTCGGCCGCGCCGAAGTGCCCGGTGGCCACGGCGAGGGTGCGCGCCCCGATGTGGCGGCCGCACTCCACGTGGAGCGGGGTATCTCCCACCACCACCACCGACTCCGGCGGAAAGCGCACCCCCCATACCTGCTCCGCCCGGCCGACCGCGACGGCCGGCAGGTGGTTGCGGCTCTCCCGGTCGCAGCCGAAGCCGCCCGCCGGGAATGCGTCCGCCGCCAGCCCGGCCGACCCCAGCTTCAGGCGCGCGCCCTCCCGGATGTTGCCGGTGACCAGGCCCATCGCCACGTCTTCGCGGTCGCCCAGCGCCGCCAGCAGCTCGGGCACGCCCGCCAGCGCGGTAACCGGCCTCGCGGGCAGGCGCCGCTCGAGTTCTCGCGGGTAGAGCGTCCACAGCCGGGGCAATCCCTCGTCGATGCGGTCGTCGTCGAGCCCCGCCCTGCGCAGGAGTTGGCGCGCGATCTGCGGGTCGGTCCGGCCCGCGAAGACGACCTTGGGCGCCAGCTCGACGACCCGATCGAGCGTCAGGTTCGCGGGAGGAGTAGCGCCGAAGACCCGCGCCAGGGCGACGACGAACGCCTCCTTGGCGGGGCCGCCCCACACCAGGGTGCCGTCGATATCGAAAAGGATGAGGCGCTTCACGATTCCGCCGCCGAATCCGCGCGCGCCACGAGGGCGGCCACATCCGCGTTGCCGCCGCTGATCACGGCCGCCACCCGGTCGCCGAAGCCCGCGGCCCCCGACCGGAGCGCCGCCACCGTGGCCGCTCCCGAGAACTCCGCCACCAGCTTTGCGCGTTCGAGCAGGAACACGGCCGCCTCGCGGATGGCATCGTCGGACACGAGCACCACCTCGTCCACCAGGTCGCGCACGAGCGCGTAGGTGAGGTCGCCCACCTGCACCGGCGCGAGCCCGTCCGCGATGGTGTCGATGCGGTCGATGCGCACCACCCGGCCCGCGTCCAGCGCGGCCCGCATGGACGCCGCCCCCTCTGGCTCCACCCCGATGATGCGCATGCCGGGGCGCAGGGCCCGCAGCGCCACCGCGGTGCCCGCCGCCAGCCCGCCGCCGCCGATGGGAACGATCGCGGTGTCCACCTCGGGCCAGTCCGCGGCGATCTCCAGGCCCACCGTGCCCTGACCGGAGATGATGTCCGGATGGTCGAAGGGCGGGACGATCGCGAGCCCCTCGGCGGCGGCGATCTCTTCCGCCCGCGCCCGCCGCTCCACCGAGGTGGTGCCCTCGAACACGACCTCGGCCCCCAGCCGGGCCGCGCCCCGGTGCTTCACGGCCGGCGCCGTGGTCGGCATGACCACCACCGCGCGCACCCCGCGGATGCGGGCGGCCAGCGCCACCCCCTGGGCATGGTTGCCCGAGGAGTAGGTGATCACCCCGCGCGCCACATCCTCATCGGAGAGCCGGGAGATGAAGTTGTAGCTCCCACGCAGCTTGAAGGCGCCGCAGCGCTGGAGCGACTCGCACTTCAGGCGCACGCTCACGCCCACCTCATCGGAAAGATCGGGGGACCAGAGCAGCGGGGTGCGTACCGCCACGCCCTCCAGGCGCGCCGCCGCCGCACGTACGCTTTCGAGCGACGGAACCGTCACCCGGCGCTCTCCGGGCCGGCGCCGGTGGCTGCCTCCCGACCACCTTGCAGGCCGCCGTCCTCGGCCTCGGGGCCAACCTCGTCCCCGTTGTCGCCCATCACGCGCGCCAGATCGACCAGTTCGTCGTTCTCGTCCAGGTTCAGCAGGCGCACTCCCTGGGTCAGCCGGCCGATCACGCGGATCTCGTCCACCCGCTGCCGGTTCACCACGCCGTTGCGCGTCACGAGCATGAGTTCGTCGGACGGGTGCACGGCCTTCACCGCCACCACCGGGCCCGTCTTGTCGTTCGTCTTCATGTTGATGACGCCCAACCCTCCGCGCCGGTGGACCGGGTACTCTTCGACCGCCGAGCGCTTGCCCATGCCGCCCCGCGTGGCCACCAGGATCGACGAGTCCTCGGAGGGCACCATCATGCCCACCACCTGGTCGCCTCCCCGCAGGCGAATGCCGTACACGCCGCGCGCCACGCGCCCCATGGGGCGGACATCCGACTCGCGGAAACGGATGGCCTGGCCCGCGCGAGTGGCCAGGAGGACCTCGCTGGCACCGTCCGTGATCTGAACGTCGATCAGCTCGTCGTCCTCATCCACCCGGATGCCGTGGATGCCCACCATGCGGACGTTGCCGTACGCCGACAGCGGCGTCTTCTTCACGATGCCCTTGCGGGTGCAGAACAACAGGTAGCAGTCCGGCGCGAAGGTGCGCACCGGCACGAACGCGGCAACTTCGTCCTTCGGGTCGATGTCGCGCAGATTCACCACCGGCTTCCCGCGCGAATAGCGCCCCGCGTCGGGCGCCTCCCAGACCTTGATCCAGTGGCACTTCCCCGACCGGGTGAAGATCATCAGGTAGTCGTGGGTGGAGGCCACGAAGAGGTGCCCGACCTCGTCCTCGTCCTTGGTGGCCATGCCCTTGAGCCCGCGCCCCCCGCGCCGCTGCGCGCGGTAGGTGGTCAGCGGGATGCGCTTCAGGTAGCCCTGCCGGCTGACGGTGAGCACGACCTCCTCATCCTTGATGAGGTCCTCCATCTCCAGGTCGGCCACGCCGGTGAGGATCTCGGTCCGCCGGTCGTCCCCGAACCGCTTCGCGACCTCCTGGAGCTCCTCGACGATGATCTGCATGCGCCGCGGTCTGCTGGAGAGGATTTCGTCCAGCTCAGCGATGACGGCGCGCACGTCGGCCAGCTCCCGCTCCAGCTTGTCGATCTCGAGGCCGGTGAGGCGGGCGAGACGCATGTTGAGGATGGCCTCGGCCTGCCGCTCGGTGAGAGAGGACGAGAACGGCTCCGCCCGCAGCCGCGCCCTGGCGGTGGCGGTATCGGGCGAGGAGCGGATGATGGCGATCACCCGGTCGATGTTGTCGACGGCGATCTTGAGGCCCTCGAGAATGTGTTCGCGCTCCCGCGCCTTCGCCAGGCGGAACTCGCTCCGGCGCACCACCACGTCGTGCCGGTGATCCACGAAGTGGAAGAGGATCTCGCGCAGCCCCATCACGCGGGGCACGCCGTTCACCAGCGCGAGCAGGATGGTGCCGAAGGTCGCCTGCATCTGGGTGTGCTTGTAGAGCAGGTTCAGCACCACCTGGGGCACGGTGGCGCGCTTCAGCTCGATCACGATGCGCATGCCGTCGCGGTCGGACTCGTCGCGCAGCGCCGACACCTGGTGGAGCTTCTTCTCGCGCACCAGCTGGGCGATCTGCTCGATCAGGCGGGTCTTGTTGACCATGAAGGGGATCGCGCGCACGACGAGGCGGGCGTTGTTCTTCCCGCGGGCTTCCTCCACGTCGGTGCGGGCGCGCATCACGATGCGGCCGCGGCCGGTGCGGTAGGCGTCGCGGATGCCGCGGCGGCCGCAGATGAAGGCGCCGGTGGGGAAGTCGGGCCCGGTGACGATGCTCTCCAGCACCTCCTGGGGGAGGTCCGGGTTCTCGATCAGCGCGATGGTCGCGTCGACCACCTCGCGCAGGTTGTGGGGCGGGATGTTGGTGGCCATTCCCACCGCGATCCCCGAGCTGCCGTTGACCAGCAGGTTGGGCGCGCGCGCGGGAAGCACGGTGGGCTCGTCGATGCGCCCGTCGAAGTTGGGGATGAAATCGACGGTTTCCTCGTCGATGTCGGTGAGCAGCTGGGTCGCCAGCGGGGTGAGCCGCGCCTCGGTGTAGCGGTAGGCCGCGGGCGAGTCCCCGTCGATGGAGCCGAAGTTGCCCTGGCCATCGACCAGCGGGTAGCGCAGCGAGAAGTCCTGCACCATGCGCGCCATGGAGTCGTAGACCGCCGAATCGCCATGCGGATGGTACTTGCCCAGCACCTCGCCGACGACGGTCGCGCTCTTCTTGTAGGGACGGCCGGGGCCGAGCCCCAGCTCGCTCATGGCGTAGAGGATGCGACGGTGCACGGGCTTCAGGCCGTCGCGGACATCGGGGAGCGCGCGGCGGACGATGACGCTCATCGAATAGTCGATGAACGACTCCCGCATTTCGTCTTCAAGCAGGCGCGCGAGTATCCGTTCTCCGGGGGCGGAATCCATGCAGATGCCTCGTGGGGGTTAGGCGCGCGGGAGCACGCTGCCGGCAGGCCCCGTCCTCATCCGCGACGACGACGGAACGAAACGCTCCTGATTGGCCTCAGGTGCCCGGTGCCGGATAGTAGATGGCTAGCGCGTGGCCGATGAGTCCCTGGTTGCGGCCGATGTCGGCGGTCGCCTGGGTGCGCGTGGTGTCTTCGATGCGCTCGAAGATGATTGCGTCCGCGCCGAGCGCCGCGGCTTCGGTCCGGAGCAGAAGGAGGATGTCCTCGTTGGAAGTGCCCAGGGGCGCGCGGGCCGTGACCGGACCGATCGTCCGGTAGCCGTCGCGGGCGGCCTGACCCATTGCGGGTACGATGACTTCGACTTCTTCCGGACCCGCCTTGGGAGGCAGCTGCACGCCGGCGCAGGCCGCAAGGACTCCGGAGAGAGCGAGAATGGCGAGTACGTTCCTCATCCGCTTCTCCTCGTGAAATGAACGCATTCGGGGCCGACGATTCGGCGGTCCTGCGGAACCCTCTGAAAATAACAGAAAACGCAGGGCAGAGCTACGTTTGCGGCCCTCGACAAGCCTGCGTTTTTCGGGGTCCGTCCGCGCCTACCCGCCGGGTATCTCCACCAGCTCGACGGTCACCGGGGATCCGGTGGATTCGGCGCGAACCAGCACACGCGGCCGCTCGACGGTAAAGTACGCGCGCTGGCTGCCTTCCCCGCCGCTGAAGCGCACCTCGACGACCTCGAAAGTCCCCGCCGGAACCGTGATCTCCGTGTTGCCGCGAACCCGCATGGTGACCGTGCGCGCGCGGCCGCTCTGGGGCTGGACGACCGGATAGCGCAGCTCCTGGCCTTCCTCCAGTTCCGAAATCCATGCCACCAGCTCATCCATCTCGCCCAGCAGCGCCCCGCGCACCACTTCCCGTTCGATCCCGGTTTCCTCGCGGCCGGTCGCCGTGGCCCGGCCGGTGACGCGGTCACCGTCGATCTCCAGCTCCCAGTTCGCCTGCCCTTCGGCGGTGATGAGCCGGAAGGTGTTGGCTATGGGGCGGAAGCTGCGCGGCGAGAAGAACACCTCCGAGACCTGGGTGAGGTTGTTGACGCGAACCGTGCTGGTCAGGGACATGGTGCGCTCGTCGTCGCGGGTAGCGAACCCCAGCACTCGCTCCATGTCCGCGACCTGCCGATCCTGCACCATCAGCCGGTAGCGCCAGATGCCGGGCTCGAGCACCGAGGGGTCGTAGGCAATGTCGGAGTCCCTTACCTCGACATCGTCGATGGTGAGCTGGTTGCCTTCCGCGTCGACCATGCGCACGCGGCCGAAGCGGGTGAGGTTCGAGCGGACCTGAGTGGCGTCGCCCACCACCACGACCACGGCGCGCTCCGGATCGAAGTGCTCCACCAGCGCGTCCCGGATGTCCTCGGGGGCCACGGCCGCGACCCGGTCGCGGTACGACACCAGCTCCTCGGTGGAGCGGCCCCGCAGGCGGTAGGTCATGACCTGGCTGGCGATTGCCTGGGGCGTCTCGACGGTCCGCGGGAACGATCCGATGAGATAGTCCTGCACGTCCGACAGCTCGTCGCCGGGAACCGGCTCGGAGCGGATGATCTCGACCTGGTTGAGCAGTTCGGCGAGGGCACTGTCGGTGACCTCGCTGCGCACCTCGGCGTTGGCGAGGAAATAGCCCAGGTCGCGCTTGCGCACCGCGGACGTGTACGATCCGTAGGTCCACCCTTTCTCCTCGCGCAGCACCTGGAAGAGACGGCCCGTGCTGGAACCGCCCAGTACGCGGCTGCCCAGGTTGAGCGGCATCCAGTCCTCGTGGTCGCCCTTCATGGCCGACTGTCCGACCAGGATGGTCGACTGCACCGATTCCGGCCGGTGCACCAGGATGATCTCCTTCTCTTCGCGGCCGGGAATGTCGAAGTAGGTGGGGGGCCGCGAGGGACCGGGCTCCCAGTCGGCCAGCGCCTGGTTGAGGCGGGCTTCGATGTCGTCCACGGTCACGTCGCCCGCGACGACCACGAGCGCGTTGGTGGGCTTGTAGTGGCGCAGGTGGTAGGCAATCAGGTCGGAACGCCGGATGCGCTCGATGCTCTCGGGCGTGGGGAGAAGCCCGTAGGGATGGCGTCCGTACACCGCCTGCTGGAATTCCCGGCTGGCCAGGAATCCGGGCGAGCCGAGCTGCACCTGGAGGCCCGTGACCGTCTGCTGGCGGTATTGGTCGATCTCTTCGTCGGGGAAGCTGGGGTTGACGACGATGTCGCCCAGGAGCTCGAGGCCGGCGTCGAGCTGGGAGGTCACGACTCCGAGAACCACGCTCGTCCAGTCGTCGCCCGCGACCGCGGACAGGGTCGCACCGATGTGGTCGGTGGCATCGGCGATTTCCAGCGCGGTGCGGCTATCCGTGCCCTTGTTGAGCAGGCTGGCCACCGTCGCGGCCACGCCCGCGCGGTTGCGGGGGTCGGCGGCGTTGCCCGCCCGCACGACGAGGTTCACGGTGACATACGGCTGCTCGTCGTGGGGCACCACGATCAGGTCGGCGCCGTTGGACAGCAGACGCTCCTCGAAGGCCGGAAACGGGATGTCGTCGAGCGGCAGGGGCTCGGGAGGGCCATCCTGCGCGGCGGCGATTGCCGGGCTCGCGAGCGCGACTGCAGCCAGGACCAGCGCGGCGAGCGGGGCGCGGCCCGGGGTTCTGCGCGGCACGATCATGGGATCACTCCTCCGGTGGGCCGGGCGACGACAACGGTTCGGTTCTCGGGAACGAGGTACGTGCGGGCGACGTTCAGAACGTCATCGAGGGTCACCGCCTCGTAGCGGGAAAGCACGTTGTTGACCTCGAAGGGATCGCCGTAGGTGAGCGCGAAGGACTGCAGGATGCTGGCCTTGGCGCTGACGGTCATGCGGCTCGCTACCTGGGCGGCGCGCTGCTGGTTGAGCGCCTTCTCCAACTCACGCCCGGTGATGCCTTCGGCCTTCAGCTTCTCGATCTCCTCCTCGATGACGGCGCGGATCTCCTCGATGTTGCCGCCGGCGTGCGGCAGGCTTCCGAACAGCATGAGCCCGGATCCGAGCCGCTGCTGCAGCCCCGAGATGACCACCGGAGCCAGCTCGTCCTGCTTGACCAGACGCTGGTGCAGGCGGCTGCTCTCGCCCGCGCTGAAAACCTGGGAAAGCACCGCGAGCGCGTAGACGTCCGGGTGGCCGGCCTCCGGGACGTTGTATCCCATGTAGAGGAACGGCAGCCGGGCGTGCTCGTCGCTGACCGAAGCGGTGCGCTCTCCGTCGGTGCGGGGCGTGACCGGCGGTTCGGGAAGCGGAGGCACGTCCTCTCCGCGGGGAATCGCGCCGAAATACTCTTCCGCCAGCGCGCGGATCTGGTCGGCGGTAACCGCACCGGCCACCGCCAGGGTGGCGTTGTTGGGCACGTAGTAGCGCTCGTAGAAGTCCTTCACGTCATCCGTGGTGGCCGCGTCGAGATCCTCCATCGAGCCGATCGGCGTATGCCGGTAGGGCTCGTAGTCGGTGGAAAGCGAATCCAGGACGATTTGCGCCTGCGCGTACGCCACGTTGTCGATGCGCAGGCGGCGCTCCTCCTTCACCACTTCGCGCTGGTTCTCGAAGCCGCGTTCGCTCACCACCAGGCGGGCCATCCGCTCCGCGTGCAGCCAGAAGGACAGGTTGACCCGGTTGGAGGGGAGGGTCTCGAAATACGCCGTGCGGTCGGTCGAGGTGGTGCCGTTGAACGTTCCGCCGGCGTTGTTGACCAGCCTGGCGAAGTCGCCGTTGCCCAGGTTCTCGGTCTCCTCGAACACCAGGTGCTCGAAGAAGTGGGCGAAGCCGGTCCTTCCCGGGACCTCGTGCGCGCTGCCGACGTGGTACCACATGTTGACCGCCACCACCGGCGCCGAGTGGTCCTCGCTCACGATCACGCGCAGTCCGTTGTCGAGCGAGAAGGTGTCGATGGGGATCGGGGGCAGTTCGAACGCCTGGGCGTGCGCCGGCCCGGCCCCGGCGGCCCAGATCAGCGCGATGCATGCCAGGACGGCCGGCCCGGGTGGGAGCGCGGCGCCGTTTCGCTTCTTGTTCACGTCGGCCTCGTCCGTTGCAGGGTCGGCTCCGGGAGGCGGGCGAGGCACGCACCGGTCACGCTCGCGCTCTCGGCCATCACTTCGTGCGGGCGGCCCATGGCGACTACCCGTCCTCCCCGGGCTCCGGCGCCCGGTCCCAGATCGATGATCCAGTCCGCGGCGCGAATCACATCCAGGTTGTGTTCGATGACAATGGCCGTGTTTCCGGCGTCGATCAAGCGCATCAGAACCTGCAGGAGTCTGGCCACTTCGTTGCCGGACAGTCCGGTGGTGGGCTCGTCCAGGATGTAGAGCCTGGCGCCCCGGCGCCCGGACGCGCCGGACAGTTCACGGGCGATCTTGAGCCGCTGGGCCTCCCCCCCGGAAAGGGTGGGGGCAGGCTGGCCGAGCCGGAGGTAGCCGAGCCCCACGTCCTGCAGATGCCAGAGGATCTTGCCGAGGCGCCTCTGCCTCATGAAGAAGCGGATGGCCTGATCGACGGTGAGCTCCAGCACCTGGGCGATGTGGAGCCCCTTGTAGGTCACGTCCAGGATCTCGGCCTTGAAGCGGGTTCCGCGGCAGACGTCGCAGGGTATGTAGACGTCCGCCATGAAGATCATCTCGATCTCGACTTGGCCCGCTCCCTGGCAGGCCTCGCAGCGGCCGGCGGCGACGTTGAAGGAGAAGTGGCGCGGCTGATACCGTTTCCTGCGCGCGAGCGGCTGGGCGGCGAAGAGCTTGCGCACCTCGTCCCACGCCTTGATGTAGGTGACCGAGTTCGACCGGGGCGTGCGCCCGATGGGCGACTGGTCGATGCGCGCCACGTCGGCCAGGTGGGAGGCGTTGGCGATGGAGCGGTATTCTCCGACGAGCTCGCCGATGTGCAGACGGGCGGTGGTCTCGCCGTCGTTCATCTCGCGCTCGAGGGCGCGGTAGAGCACGTCGTTGACGAGGGTGGACTTGCCCGAGCCGGACACCCCGGTCACCACGGTGAGGGCGCGCAGCGGGACGTCGATGTCCACGTCCCTCAGGTTGTGCAGACGGGCGCCGCGCAATTCGATGCGGCCGCCCGGGTGGCCCCGCTTGCGGGAGATCCGGGGATTGGCTGCGCCGGCGATGAGGCGCCCCGTGGCGGTGCCGGCGTCCGCGAGCCCGGCGGGCGGACCCTCGAAGACCACCTGCCCGCCCTTCTCGCCCGACTCGGGACCGAGCTCGATGACGTGGTCGGCGGCGACGATGACCTGGGGGTCGTGTTCCACCACTACGACCGTGTTGCCCGCGCGGGAGAGGCGCCGGAGCAGCGCCAGCATGGCCGCCGTGTCGCGCGGATGGAGCCCCACGGTGGGTTCGTCCAGGACGTACAGGGTGTCCACCAGCCGCGACCCGAGCGCGTTGGCCAGGTTGATGCGCTGCGCCTCCCCTCCCGAGAGGGTGCGCGTCTGGCGCGAAAGCGTCAGGTACCCGAGCCCCACATCCACCAGGAACCCCAGGCGGTCGCGGATTTCGCGCAGGATGGTCTCGGCGATTTCCTCCTCCATCCCGGGGAGCTCGAGCCCGTCGATCCAGGGCAGCAGCTCGTCCATGGGGAAGGCGCAGACCTCGGGGAGGGTGCGTCCGCCCACGCGTACGTTGAGGGCCTCGGCGCGGATGCGGGCCCCGCCGCAGCTCGCGCAGGGAACGGCGCTCTGGTAGCGGCGCAGGAAGACGCGGATGAACTGCTTGCGGCGCTGCCGCTCGCGGGAGCGCAGGAAGGGGATGATGCCGATGAATTCCGGGCAGCCGCGCAGAACCTCCTCGCGGAAGAACCCGGGCAGCCCGCTCCAGGGTTCGTGCCGGCTCACCCCGCGCTTGCGGGCGAAGTCCCGCAGCCGGGCGCGCTCGCGCACGTAGCGCGGCTTCTCCCACGGGTCCACGGCGCCCCCCGCCAGCGAGCGCCCGTGGTTGGGCACGATCAGGTCCTCGTTGTATTCGAGGGTCGCGCCGAAGCCGGTGCAGGTGGTGCAGGAGCCATAGGGGCTGTTGAAGGAGAAGAGCTTCGGAGTCGGGTCGGCGAATTCGATGTCCGGGTGGAGCGGGCAGCGGAAGCGCTCGGTGAAGCGCAGGCGGGATTCACCGGGGGCTCGGGACGGCCGCACGATCACCGCTTCGCCCAGCCCCTGGACGAACGCCACTCCCAGGGAGTCGGCCAGGCGGTCGCGGACACCGGGGGCGACGGCCAGCCGGTCGACCACCACCAGGGCTTCCCGCGCAACCGTCAGGTCGGCGCCCGCGCGCATGGGATCACCCGAGCCCGACGCGGCCAGGTCGATCACCGCCCCGTCCGCCATGACCCGCAGGAATCCGGCGGCGCGCAACGTCTCGACCACCTGGGCGTGGGTGGCGCGCCCGCTGGCCTGGAGCGGAAACGCGACCATGATCCGCTCCCCGTCCGGCAGTGAGAGCACGCCGTCCACCGCCCCCGAAACCGTGTCCCGCCGGATCCGCCGGCCGCAGCGCGGGCAGTGCGTGTGCCCGACGCGCGCCCACAGCAGGCGCAGGTAGTCGTAGACCTCGGTCGCGGTACCGACCGTCGAGCGGCTGGACCGGGTCGGGTTCTTCTGCTCGATGGCCACCGCCGGCGGAATCCCTTCCACCGACTCGACCCGCGGCTTCCGCATGCGGTCGAGGAACTGCTTGGCGTAGGTCGAGAGCGACTCGACGTAGCGGCGCTGGCCCTCCGCAAAGAGCGTGTCCAGCGCCAGGGAGGATTTTCCCGATCCCGACGGCCCGGTGATCACCGTGAAGGCCCGCCGCGGGATGTCGAGATCCAGGTTCGCCAGGTTGTGCTGGCACGCGCCCCTCAGGCGAATCGGATCGTCCATAGGGAAAACATACTACCGGTCGGGGGGCGTCGGCCAAGAAGGAGCATTCCTGGAGGTGCTGCCGCTTGTCGCGCGACAAATCGGATATATCTTCGTGACAAGTGAGCGATACGCGAGCAAACGGGCGGGCCGTCCGGGGCGCATGCGCCGTGCGCGATCGGGCGGTTCGGAAGGGATGAGAGAATGGCGGGCGATTCGGGTGAGTTGAAAATGGAGATCGAGGCGCTCCGGGAACGGGTGTCCAGACTGAGCACGGCCGTGCTGCGAGCGAGCGCCAGCCTCGACCTCGACACCGTGCTGCAGGAGGTCGTCGACAGCGCGCGCGTCCTGACCGGGGCGCGCTTTGGCGTGATCGTCACCGTCGGCGGCACCGGACAGGCCGAAGAGTGGGTAATGTCCGGCTTCGATCCGGGAGAGCAGGACGCGCTGGTCGCCTGGGCGGACGGCCCGCAGCTCTTCGAACAGCTCAAGAGTCTTGCCGCGCCGATTCGTGTAGGGGACCTGCCCGCCTTTGTCCGGGCGCTGGGTTTCTCGGATGAGGTGATGCCATCGAAGACGATGCTGGGCACGCCGCTGCGACACCGCGACATGAACGTCGGCAACTTCTTTCTCGGCGAGAAGGAGGGCGGGCGCGAGTTCACCGACGCCGACGAGGAGGTGTTGACGCTGTTCGCCGCCCAGGCGGCGACCGCGATCGCCAACGCCCGCGCGCACCGTGAGGAGCGCAGGGCGCGCGCGGATCTGGAGACGCTCATCGAGACCTCGCCGGTAGGGGTGGTGGTATTGGACGGGCCAACCGGCGCCCCGGTGTCGTTCAACCGGGAAGCGCGCCGGATCGTCGACGCGCTGAATATCCCCGGGTCAACTCCGGCGCAACTGCTGGACAGGATCACATGTCACCGGGCGGACGGAAGAGAGGTCGCCCTGGCGGAGTTTTCGCTCGCGCAGCTCCTGGGGACGGCGGAGACAGTGCGCGCCGAGGAGATGACGCTTTCGGTCCCCGATGGCCGGAGCGTGACCACCCTGGTAAACTCGACGCCGATCCAGGAGGAGGACGGCGCGGTTCTGAGGGTCGTGGTCACGCTACAGGATCTGGAGCCGCTGGAGGAACTGGAGCGCATGCGCGCCGAGTTCCTTGGAATCGTGAGCCACGAGTTGCGCACGCCGCTGATCTCGATCAAGGGCTCCACGGCAACCGTTCTGGGCGCATCGCCGGCGCCGGATCCGGCCGAGATGCTGCAGTTCTTCCGGGTCATCGACGACCAGGCCGACCGCATGCGCGGCCTGATCGGCGAGCTGCTCGACCACGGGCGCATCGTGACGGGCACACTGTCGGTGTCGCCCGAGCCGGTGGAGGTCGTCTCCCTGATAGACCCGGCGCGGAGCGCGTTCGTGAGCGGCACGGGTCGGCACGCCCTCGAGATCGATCTGCCCGAAGACCTGCCGCGGGTGCTGGCCGACCGGACGCGCATCGTCCAGGTCCTGGGCAACCTCCTGTCGAACGCTGCGAAGTACTCTCCCGAATCGTCGCCCATCCGCATCGACGCCCAACGGGAAGGCGTGCATGTCGCCATCTCCGTGAGCGACGGGTGCCGTGGCGTGCCGCCGGACCGGCTGTCGCATCTGTTCCGCAAGTACGCGGCGCCGACGGGCGGAGACCGGGAGCGAGGCGGGGCGG
>VYDD01000392.1 GCA_009843625.1 Gammaproteobacteria bacterium
GCGGGGTGGCGACGTCGAGCGCCTCGCCCCGCATCCTCGGCACCAGGTCGGCCGGGGCCAGGTCGTAGGGGCCGCCGTAGTTCAGGTGGATGTGGTGCTCCCCCGACACCCATCCCGCGGCGCGCGCGTCCCAGACGGGGGTGAGCGTCAACTCCACCTCGGTGGTCCGGCCGGCCGCCACCTCGACCGTGCGGGCGACCTCGGGGGTCGCGAGCCCCTGCACGGCCGCCACGGTGGCGCTCCCGGCCGGCACCGTGTACTCGGCGATCCCGGTCGAGTAGGCGTACACCCGCCCGCTCTGGCCGTCGAACCAGGGCCGGGAGCCGGCCGGGACGGCGGGGTGGCCGGTTGCGTCCACCACGTCCAGGCGGGCGGCTGCGGGCGGGCCTCCCTCCTCCAGGGTGGTGCGCACCCGCAGCGTGCCGGTCTCGACCCCCCAGTCCCAGGTGCGCACCACGACCTCCTCGGCCGGCCCGCCCGCGGCGGGCACCCGGTAGAGCCGCATCGGCCGGTTGCCGTCGCCGCGCGAGAAGTACACCCACTCCCCGCCGGGCATGCTCCACGCGGGGGTGAGCGGCGTGCCGCCCCCCGTGTCCGCTGGTCCGACCAGCAGGATCGATCCCGCCGGATTGTCCACGTTCACCAGCCGCAGCTCCCACCCGGCCTGCGTGGGCCAGTTCACCGCCACCGTCGACCCGTCGGGACTGAGCGCCGGGCGCGCCATGGAGGCGATGCTGCCCTCGAGCAGCGTGCGCGGCCCGGTGCCCGCCGGCGACCCGGCGGCGTCCAGTTCCCGCACCAGCACCCGGTCGCCACCGCCGCCGCCCTTGGCCAGGTACACGAGGGCCCCCGCGCCGGGCTGCGGTTTCAGCTCGATCCCCCGGACGTCGGTGATCCGGACCCTCTCCCCGCTCGCGAGCTCGAGCGCCCACAGGTCGATAGTGCCTGCCGAAGCGGACGCGAAATACAGCCGGGATCCATCGGCCGAGAAGGCGGGGTCGAGCTCGATCGCCGGGGTGTTCTCGCTCAGCAGCTCCGCGCCCGTCGCCGCATCCGCCACCACGATCCAGGTATCGCGCGTGTCGTCGCGCACGAACGCGAGGCGCGTCCCGTCCGGCGACCAAGCCGGGCGCGCGTCCATCGCCCCGCCCAAGGTCAGCCGGCGCGCGCCGCCGTCCACCAGATCCATCACCCAGATCCAGCCGTGCGACGCGAAGGCAAGGCGCGTCCCGTCCGGGGAAGCCGCGGGATCGATGGGGCCACCGGTGAGGGTGGGCATCTCGTAGCCTTCCAGATAGATCTGGTGCCCGTAGCCCTCAACGCGGGGGTACCGGTTGGTCCATTGGGCGGAAAGCGCCGCCGGTGCCAACGCCGCGGCCAGGACGATCGCGCCCAGCCGCGCAGCCGCCGGAGAGACACTCCGAACCCGATTCCTGCGTCGATTCCTGTGTCGATTCATGCTGCGTCCATTCATGCTTCAGCCTCCTTTCCTTCCATCTTCGCCCGGTCGTGGGTGCGCCGCAGCGGAATCTCCGGGATGCGCGCCGCCAGCAACCCGGCCACAAGCGTCAGGAACGCGGCCATCCAATAGATGCGGTGGGAAGCGCCGGTGAAGGCCAGCCGCACCCGCTCCGCCGAGTCCCGGGCCACCCTCACGCCTTCGGTGCGCAGCGCGTCCGCCCGATCCGACGTGCCCGCCTCCGCGGCTCGCTCCTCGAAAGCCGCGAGGATCGCCTCCGACAGCCCGACGCCCCCGGTCGAGACGTAGGCCTGCGCCGTCACCCTGCCCCCGGTACGGTCCCGCAGTTCATTGTCCAGCACGCCGAACGTAGCCGCCAGCGTAAAGGTCAGCACCGCGCCCATGGCCGCCGCCCCCACGGTCGCTCCGGTCTGGCGGAAGAACTGGGAGGCGCTGGTCGCCTGGCCGACGAAGCGTACGTCGGTGGCGTTCTGGATGGCCAGGGTGAAGAGGGGCATGCCGGGCCCGGCGCCCAGGCCGCAGAGAGTCATGTACAGGTAGACCTGGCCGTACGCCGTGTCGGCATCCATGCGCGCCAGCAGCGCGGCGCCAAGGAAGAACACCGCCGTCCCGGCGACGATCTGGCGGCGGTAACCGATGCGGCTGGCGACCTGTCCCGCGAGCGTGGCCGAGGTCACGATGCCGAGCGAGAACGGGATCAGCACCACGCCCGCTTCGGTAGCGGAGACCCCCCTGGTCGAGACGAGGAAGAGCGGGACGAAGATGTTCACGGAGATGAAGGCGGCGCCGAAGAAGAACGTGGCCAGGGTGGCCCGGCGAAAGACGGGTTCCGAGAAGAGCCGGGGCTCGAGGATCGGCCCCGTTACGGCGCGCGACCGCCGTACGAACGCCGTCAGCAGAATCGCCGACAGCGCCAGCAGCCCGGGCGTCGCCCACAACTGCCATCCCCCGCCAGCGGCCGATCCTTCCGCCGCCGCGGACGCCGAAGCCAGCCAGGGAAGCCAGGGGCTGGCCTGCTTGTCGATCTGGAGCCCGAGGACCAGCGGCGCCAGACCGCCGATGAGAAGGCCCGCCCCGACGAAGTCCGGGCGCGTCGCCCCCGGAGCCGCCTCCAGAAGCGGCATCCGGCGCAGGATATGCCACAGGGCGACCCCTCCGATGGGCAGGTTGACCAGAAAGACCCAGCGCCAGCCGGAAATCCCCGCCATCCAGCCGCCCGCGTGGTCCGTGAGCAGCCCTCCCAGCAAGGGTCCCAATACGGACGAGACGCCGAAGACCGCGCCGACGTACCCCTGGTACTTGCCGCGCTCGGCGGGAGTGAAGAGATCCGCGATCACGATGAAGGTCATGGCGAAGATGCCGCCCGCCCCGATCCCCTGAATTCCCCGGGAGATCACCAGCTGGCTCATGCCGTCGCCGAGCAACGGCAGCGGCCCGGCGATCCCGGCCAGGCCGCAGGCGACCGAGCCGCCCAGGAAGAGCCCGACCGCCGCCAGCGTCACGTGCCTGCGCGCATAGGTGTCGGCCAGCTTGCCGTAAACCAGCGCGAGCGAGGTCGAGGCCAGCAGATACATGGTCGCCACCCAGGTGTAGCGCTCCACCCCGGCGAGGTCCTCCACCATCTTCGGGAGCGCGGTGGCGACGATGGTCTGGTCGAGGGCGGCGAGCAGCAGCGCGAGCAGGATGGCCAGAAACACGGTCATCCTGTCGGCATGGGAGATCCTGCCCTCCTCCGGCCCGGCCCCGGATGCCCCCGGCGCGGTCGCCTTCATGAAGCCTGATTCGGGAGGGACATCGCGCGCGCCTGTGCTCGCTTGCGTGACAAGCGGTGGTTAGGGTACGGGGGCTGGACCAAAGTTAGGCCGCCACGTGCAAGCGGCCAGTTCCCGGCGGGGCGTCGCCGTGGAGCCGATTCCGCATGGAGGAGCAAGTCATGCCTGCCGATCGACGAGAGTTCCTGAAGATGTCCGCGGCGGCGGGAGCCGCGCTGGGACTGGGTGGCGTACCCGCTGCCCGGCTGACGCATCCCGGTCCGGCTCGTGCGCCCGCCGCGCCACAGGAAGCGCCCCGCGCGCTCCGCATCCTCATCCTCGGGGGCACCGGCTTCATCGGGCCCTTCCAGGTGCGCTACGCCCTGTCCCGCGGCCACTCGGTCACGCTCTTCAACCGCGGGCGCTCCAACCCGGGGATGTTCCCCGACGTGGAGACGCTGATCGGGGACCGCAACGGCCAGCTGGACGCGCTCCGCGGCCACACCTGGGACGTGGTCATCGACAACTCGCGCTCCAATCCCGACTGGGTGCGCCTCGCCGCCGAGTTCCTGCGCGACTCGGTGGACCGGTATTTCTACGTGTCGTCGCGCTCGGCGTACTCGGACCTGAGCAGCGTGCCGATGACGTCCGACGCCCCGACCTTCACCTACGAGACGGCGGGTGTGGAACCGGGCTCGGACAACCTCCCGTACGGCCTCGCCAAGGCGCTCTCGGAGCGGGAGGCGCAGCGGATTTTCGCCGGTCGCGCCAACATCGTGCGCCCGGGTCTCATCATCGGCCCGCAGGACGAGACCGACCGCTTCACCTACTGGCCGGTGCGAATCCATCGGGGCGGCGAAGTGCTGGCCCCGGGCGACGGCTCCGACACCGTCCAGATCATCGACGTGCGCGACCTCACCGAGTGGATGATCCGCATGGCCGAGACCGGCCACACGGGTGAGTACAACGGCATCGGGCCGGCCACGCCGCGGCCCATGACGGAGTTGCTGTACGGCATTCGGGCGGTGACCACGGCGGAGACGACGTTCACCTGGGTCGACACCGACTTCCTCATCGAGAGGGGAATGCGCCCGTACCGCGAGATGCCCGTGTGGCGGCCGCCGGTCCCCGGATTCGAGGGCTTCGCGCGCTTCGACCTGACGCCGGAGGTGGAGGCCGGGCTCACCTTCCGTCCCCTCGCCGAGACGGCCCGCGATACGCTCGAGTACCACTTCTCCCGTCCGCCCGAGCGCCAGGCCAGCCTGCGCGCCGGCGCCACCCCGGAGCAGGAAGCGGAGGTGCTGGCGGCGTGGCACCGGAGCGGGCGCGCGAGGAGTTAGACCTCCTCGTCCGGACCGGAATCCCTCTCCAGCGCCCAAAGCAGCAGCAGGAGCGCGGTGATCATCAGGAAGGCCGCGCCCGCCATGGCGGGAATGGAGATGAACCCGAAGACGGCCACGTAGCGCCCGGAGCAGGGAACCCCGCCCTCGCAGGGGACCAGATCGAGCGTGGGCTGGAACTGGACCGCGACGTGGTAGGCGGCGATGGCCAGACCGGCTACGGGGAGTGGAATGGCGAACCGCCAGATCCTCGCGGAGGGCCGCAGCAGCCCCACCCCGAGCACCACCACCAGCGGGTACATGGCAAACCTCTGATACCAGCAGAACGGGCACGGCACGAAGCCGACGATTTCGGAGAAGTAGAGACTGCCGGCGGTCGCGATGGAGGCGATGCCCCAGGCCCAGCCGATGACGTGGCGTTCGTAGCCACCGAGGGACGTGCGCAGCCAGGCGCGGCCCGCCGGCATGATGAGCCCCGCCAGGAGCGCCAGGGAGGCCGCCGCCCCGGCGACGGAGGCTCCGCCTAGCATCTGCACGATCGCAGGATACAGTGTCATCGGGTCCCTGAAGTGGTTGCGGGAACGATCCCGGTCTCGAGCCCGGTTTCCGAGCCCATGAACCCTTGGGGTTCAGCGCTCATCGCCCCTAGCGTGTCCGAGAAGCGAAAGCTATTCTTATGATTCTTTGAGCTTGAGGCAAAAGCCGGGGCGAACAAATGGCTTGTGGGGCCCCCGCACCGCCGCTCCTCCGGTATACAGCAGCGTGAGGCCAGCATGAATCCTTTTCCCGCCGCGCTCACCACGCTCGGACTGCTTTTCGTGCTTGCGGACCGACCCGTCGAGCCCGTGCCAGCCGCACCCATCGAGGCGGCGTCCGTTGCGGCATCGGCGACTGCGGCCGTCGGCAATCCGGAGCACGCCGCGTCGCTCACCGGCGTCATCCGCATGTACTGCCAGGTGTGCCACAACGATGCCCTCATGACCGGCAACATCTCCTTCCAGGCGTTCGAGGTGGAGTCGGCTCCGGAAATGGCGGAAATCGCGGAGCGGATGATTCGGAAGCTGCGCGCCGGAATGATGCCGCCGCAGGGGTTTCCGCGGCCCGCCGGAGACACTCTCCAGGCGCTGGCCGAGGAACTCGAAACCCGGGTGGACGCGGCCTGGGAGCAGAACCCCAACCCCGGATTCCGCACCTTCCAGCGACTCAACCGCGCAGAGTTCGCCAGCGCCGTCGAGGACCTGCTCGGTCTCCAGGTCGATGTCGGGGAGTTCCTTCCCCTCGATACCCGCAGCGCCAACTTTGACAACATCGCGGACGTGCAGGCTCCCTCCGCCACCCTCATGGAGGGCTACCTCAGGGCGGCCAACTACATCAGCCGGGTGGCGGTGGGCGACCCCGACGCGGAACCCAACTCGATTCGCTACCGGCTGCCGCGCACCACGTCCCAGACGGATCGCGTGGAGGGTGCGCCCTTCGGCACCCGGGGCGGCGTCTCGGTGATTCACAACTTCCCGGCCGACGGCAAGTACGTCTTCCACATCCAGCCGTATCCGGCGGTGGAGGGCGAGGTCTTCGGGCGCACCTTCGGCAACGAGCAGATGGAGGTGTCGATCGACGGCCAGCGGGTGGCGCTGGTGACCATCGACCGCTGGATGTCGGAGTCGGAGCCGACCGGGCTGAACGTCCTGACCGATTCCATCTACGTGCGCGCCGGCCCGCGCCGCGTGACCGCCGCCTTCCTGAAGCGCTTCGAGGGCGAACTGGACGACCTGATCCGGCCCATCGACCACACCCTGGCAGACGGCCAGATCGGCATCGGATACGGCGTGACGACCATGCCGCACCTGCAGCGGCTCTCGGTCCTGGGCCCATACGAGGTGACCGGCGTGTCCGACACGCCCACGCGGCAGCTCATCTTCTCCTGCCGCCCGACCTCGCCCGAGGAAGCCCGCCCCTGCGCGCGTGACATCGTTTCCCGACTGGCCACCAAGGCCTATCGGCGGCCGGTCGACGACTTCGACGTGGAAGGGCTGATGGCCTTCTACGACCAGGGCGCGGATGAGCGCGGATTCGAGGGCGGGGTGCAGCTTGCGCTGCAGGCGATCCTCGCCAGCCCGCACTTCCTCTTCCGCATGGAGCGCGCCCCGGGCGCCACCGTGGGCACCCCCTACACGATCACCGACGCCGACCTGGCCTCGCGTCTCTCGTTCTTCCTGTGGGGGGCCCCGCCGGACCAGCAGCTCATCGACGCTGCTTCCCGGGGCGAACTCTCCGACGAGGACGGGTTGATGCGGCAGGCGCGGCGCATGCTCGGCGACGCGCGCGCCGCGGAAGGGCTCGCCCGGCGCTTCGGCGCCCAGTGGCTCAGGCTTCAGGATCTCGAGAAGATCGATCCGGACGCGCTCTCGTATCCGTACTTCGACGGGACGCTCGCGGACGCGATGCACCGCGAGACCGAGCTGTTGTTCGCCAACATGGCCATCGAGGATCGGCCGGTCCGCGAGCTGCTGACCGCCGACTACACCTTCGTCAACGAGCGGCTGGCGCGTCACTATGGCATCCCCGGCGTGACGGGGCCGGAGTTCCGCAGGGTCCAGTACCCGGACGAGAACCGGCGCGGCATCCTCGGCCACGGCAGCGTGCTGACCATGACCTCGCACGCCGACCGCACCTCGCCGGTGCTGCGCGGCAAGTGGGTGCTGGAGGTCCTGCTGGGAACCCCGCCGCCACCGCCGCCCCCGGACGTGCCCGCCTTCGAGGAGACCGAGGGCGCGGACGACGGCCGCTTCCTCACCGTGCGTGAGCGCATGGAGATCCACCGCGCCAATCCGGTGTGCATGTCGTGCCACCAGCTGATCGACCCGGTGGGCCTGGCGCTCGAGAACTTCGACGTGACCGGTGCGTGGCGGATCCGTGACGAGGGGAACCCCGTGGATCCGGCCGGAGAGCTCTACGACGGCACATTGCTTACGGGGCCGGCCGACCTTCGCAACGCGCTCCTGAAGCGCCCGGAGGTCTTCTACCGCATCTTCACCGAAAACCTGATGGCGTACGGCCTCGGCCGGCGCGTCGAGTACTACGACATGCCGACCGTGCGCAAGATCGTGGCGGCGGCGGCGGACAACGACTTCAGGTTCTCCTCGTTCGTCCTGGGCGTCGTGGAGAGCCCGGCCTTCCGCTCGTCGCTGGTGGCGCCGGAGGCCGTTGCCACCCCGGCCGGAAACTGAATTGATTACGCGAGCACCGCATGAGCCGGTGCCCTTGCAGAGTTGTACTTCGAACGGAGTCTGAACGATGAATTTCATCACCGGAAAGAGCATCTCCAGGCGCACGATGTTGCGGAGCATGAGCGGCGTCATTGGGCTGCCGCTGCTCGACGCCATGGTTCCCGCGGGAAGATTGTGGTCGGCGACCGCCGCGGGACGGGCCGCCAACGACACCCGGCTCGTCTTCATCGAACAGGTGCACGGCGCGGCCGGGTGCAACGAGTGGGGTGCTTCCCAGAACCTCTGGGCCCCCGCCGCCGAGGGTAAGGACTTCGACCTTTCCCCCACGAGCCTGCGGTCGCTCGAGCCCTTCCGGAAGTATCTCACGATCGTCACCAACACCGACTCGCGCATGGCGGATGCGTTCTCGCCCGAGGAGATCGGCGGCGACCACTTCCGCACCACGGCGGTGTTCCTCACCCAGGCGCACCCGAAGCAGACCCAGGGCTCGGACCTGCATATCGGGACCTCCATGGACCAGCTCTTCGTCCAGCGCTACGGCCAGGAGACCCCGATTCCGTCGATCCAGCTCACGATCGAGAACGTGGACCAGGCGGGCGGCTGTGCGTACGGCTACGCCTGCGCTTACACGGATACCGTCAGCTGGGCGTCGCCCAGCGAGCCGCTGCCGATGATCCGCGATCCGCGCGCCGTCTTCCAGCAGCTGTTCGGAGCCGGCGGAACTCCGGAGCAGAGGGCCCAGCGCCTGCGCACCGACCGCAGCATCCTCGACTGGATGCTGGACGAGATCACCAGCCTGAAGCGGGAGCTGGGACCCGCTGACCAGCAGCGCGTCTCCCGCTACATCGACAACATCCGCGACCTGGAACAGCGGATCACCCGCATCGAGATGCAGAACACGAGCGGAGAGGAGCGGGAGATCCCCGAGGCCCCCGTGGGCGTGCCGGATGATTTCCGCGAGCACATGGAAGTGATGTTCGACCTGCAGCTGCTGGCCTTCGCCTCCGATACCACGCGGGTCTTCTCGTTCAAGCTGGGCCGGGACGCTTCGCCGAGGATCTATCCGGAGAGCGGTTCCTCGACACCCTTCCACGCGGGCAGCCACCACGGCGGACGCGAGGAGCGGATTCTCGACTTCGCCCTGATCAACACCTATCACGTCGGCATGCTTCCGTACTTCCTGGAGAAGCTGCAGGCGACCAACGACGGGGACGCGACCCTGCTCGACAAGACGATGATCATGTACGGATCGGCGATGGCCGACCCCAACATCCACAACCATGCCCGCTGCCCGCTCTTCATGGTCGGCGGCATGAACGGACTGCTGGAAGGCGAGCGGCACGTGGTCGCGCCTCCGGGCACCCCGATGGCGAACGTCATGCTCGACCTGCTGCATCGGCTCGGCCTGAACGAGCTCGAATCGTTCGGCAACAGCACCGGCACCTTTGCCGTGTAGGCAAGCTGCGAGGAGTGGGACAATGGTGACAGGAAAGCGAACTTTCGCACCCTGGTTGAAGCGTACGCTGGCGGTCAGCGCCCTGGTGCTGGTCGCGGCCACTCCCGACGAGTCTCCGGTCGCTGATGCGGCGCAGCGGGGTGAGGCGGAGGAGATTCGCAATCTGCTCCGGCAGGGAGCGGATCCCAGCGCGGCGCAGCCCGACGGCATGACCGCGCTGCACTGGTCGGCACTGAACGACCAGCTGGACATCGTCGAGACGCTCATCTTCGCGGGCGCCACCCTGCAGCCGGCCACCCGCGTGGGCGGCTACACGCCCCTCCACCTGGCGAGCCGGGCCGGCAACGCCGGGGTGGTCGCGGCGCTGCTCGACGCCGGCGCCAATCCGGACCTTCTGACCGGAACCGGTGCAGCGTCCCTGCATTTCGCCGCCGAGGCCGACGCCCTTGAGGTGGTGAATGCGCTGGTCGGGCACGGTGCCGACGTGAACGTCCGCGACGGCTACTCCAGCCGCACGCCCGCGATGTTCGCCGCAGCGCGCAATTCCGCGGCGGCGCTCCAGGCGCTTCTCGACGCCGGCGCCGACCCCGACCTGGTCAGCGACACCCGCGACTTCGCGGAGATCGAGGCCGCGGACCGGGAAGAGCGGACCCGCCGGCAGCGCATCCGCGAAGCGGAAAAGGATCCGGAGCCCGAGGAAGAGCCGGGAGCCCAGCAGCCCGGCCAGGGGCGCGGTGGTTTTCCGGGAGCCGGTCAGGGGAACGAACCGGAGATTCCGCCAGACGGCCCCAAGGTACTCTCGTCCATCGAGCAGATCGGCATTCAGGGAGGATTCTCCCCGCTGCACTACGCGGTCCGCAACGGGCACGCCGAGGCCATGCAGGTGCTGGTGAACGGCGGTGCCGACATCAACATGCCGAGCGCGGATCAGTCGTCACCGCTGCTGCTCGCGACCATCAACGGCAACTACGACCTCGCGAGGACGCTGCTGGAGGCCGGGGCCGACCCGAACCTGCTGAGCGACGACGGCGCTGGCCCCCTGTTCGCCGCGCTCAACATCGAGTGGTCGCTGCGCACCTGGTATCCCCAGCCGCAGGCCTTCCGGCAGCAGGAAACCGACTATCTCGAGCTCATGCAGCTGCTGCTCGACGCGGGAGCCGATCCTAACGCGCGCACCGACACCCACATCTGGTACGCCGCCTACAACGCGGGCCGCATGGGCGTGGACTTCGCGGGCGCGACGCCGTTCTGGCGGGCCGCCTACGCCGCAGACGTGCAGGCCATGAGGCTGCTGCTCGACAACGGCGCCGACCCGAACATCTGGACGTACAACCTGATCAACCCCAGGCGCTTCTTCTTCCAGCGCCCGGGTGAACCGGAAGAAGATCCGTCCGGGCTCGAGCCGGTTCCGCACGGGGGGCTCGGCGTCCATCCGCTGCACGCCGCCTCGGGCGTCGGCTTCGGCACCTCACGCGTAGCGCAGACGCACCGGCACGTGCCCGATGGCTGGCTGCCGGCGGTGCGCTTCCTGGTCGACGAGGTCGGCATCGATCCCAACATTCGCGACAAGGACGGGTTCGCGCCCATCCACCACGCGGCGGCGCGGGGCGACAACGAGACCATCCTGTTCCTGGTGGAGCGGGGCGCCGACGTGACCCTGCTCAGCCGGCGGGGCCACACCGTAGCAGACATGGCAAACAGCCCGGAGCAGCGGGCTCAGCCGCATCCGCCCACCGTCGCGCTGCTGGAGAAGCTGGGATCGAAGAACAACCACAACTGCAGATCCTGTTGAAGCACGGGATCCCTTCCCGCCCGGTGCCGAACCCCTCGTACTTGTGCGAGGGGTTTGGTTTGGCCAACTGAACCCGAGGACGTCGGCGAGCGTCCGCCTACGGAGCACGGAATGAAGCGTTACGCGTTGATGGCGATGATACTCGGGCTGATCGGCCTCCCCGTGGAAGGCGCCGCCCAGGACACGGTGTGGAACCGCTACACCCTCGAGGATCTGGGCGGCGTCTTCGTGAGCGCGCAGACGGGCGCCGCCTGCGCCGGCGCCGGGATCACCGACGAATCGGTGCGGGTCCAGGCCGAGGCGACCCTTGCGGCCGCGGAGGTGGAGCTGCTGACCCAGGGCGAGATGCTTCGCAACCCCGGCCTTCCCGAGCTGCGCATCATCCTGGAGTGCACGCCCGGCGATGGCGTGGCGGTGACGGGGGCGCTGGCCTGGTCGGTGGCAGTGCGCGTCCACCAGTCGACCCAGATGACGCGCGACAACCAGATCACGCTGTCGGAGGCCGTCACGTGGTTCGCCACCGGGCTGGGGGTCGCCGCGATCGTCGATGCCCAGGCCGCTCTCGAAGCCGCGGTCACGGCCAAGGTGGAGGAGTTCGCCGCCGCCTACACGGAGACGAACGGCTGAGCTGACGGCGCTCCGGGTTGAGGGTCCGCCCGGAGCTCCTGTTCCAGGGCCCGCGCGATTTCCTCGCGCACCCAGGCGTCGTCCTCCACTTTCATGCGCGCGCGCAGGGCGGCTGAGGCGCCGGTCGACTCCGGGATTTGCCCGAGCCCCCACGCGGCGTGGCCCCGCACCAGCGGCGCTCCGTCCTGAAGCGCCCGCTCCAGCACGGCGACCGCATCCACGCCACCCAGGTTTCCGAGCCCAACGCAGACGTTGCGCAGCAGGCCGTCACGCCTGGCCCGCTTGACGGGTGAGCCGCGGAAGGCGCGCGAGAACGCCGCGTCGTCCATGGCGAGCAGACGCTCGGCCAGTTCCACCAGCAGGGGACCGTCCAACTCGGGCCGCGCCCGGTACGCCGGCTCGGTGGCCGGGGTCTGGAACTTCCCGTTCCAGGGACACACTTCCTGGCAGATGTCGCAGCCGTAGATGCGGTTGCCGACCTGCGCCCTCAACTCGCGCGGAATCGGCCCCCGGTGTTCGATGGTCAGGTAGGAGATGCAGCGCCGGGCGTCCATGACCGGCGCCCCCTGCGCATCGCGTCCCAGCAGGGCGCCGGTGGGACAGGTATCAAGACAGCTCCGGCAGGTGCCGCAGCGATCCTCGGTGAAAGGCTCGTCCTCCGGCAGCTCGAGGTCGAGGAGCAGGATTCCCAGGAAGAAATACGAGCCGCGTCCCGGGTCGATCAGCATTGTGTTCTTCGCCAGCCATCCCAGTCCCGCGCGCATCGCCAGCTCGCGCTCCAGGATCGGGCCCGTATCCACATAGGCACGCCCGGAGACACGGCGTCCGACATCCTCCCCGATCTCCGCGAGCAGCTTCACCAGGCGCCGCTTCATGACGTCGTGGTAGTCGTCCCCGCGCGCGTAGCGGGCGATCACCGCGCGCTCTCCGTCCGCTGTGAGCCCGGGGGGATCGGCCTGGTAGTAGTTGTGGGTCACGAGCACGACCGAGCGCACGTCAGCCATGGTGAGGCGGAGGTCGCCCCTCCGCGCGATGGAGTCCTCGCGGGCGAGGTAGCCCATCTCGCCGTGGGCTCCCTCCTCGATCCAGTTCCGGTAGAATTCCATGTGCCCGCTGGGGTGCGGGACGGTGAAGCGAACCCGGTCGAATCCCAGGGCGAGGGCGAGGGCGCGGATGCGGTCGCGAAGGTCGGCGGCGGACTTCACGCTGGCGGCGTCGCCGGGGTCCAGCGATCGCTGTCGCGCGTCTCGTACTTCTCGAGAACCCGCTCCAGGGCATCTTCGAGATCGATTCCCCGTTCGTTGGAGAGCGCGATCAGAACAAAGAGGATGTCGCCGATCTCGAGTGCGAGGTCCCTCTCGGCTTCGTCGGCCCGCTTGAGTTTGGAGCCGAAGCGGTGATTGAGCTCGCGCGAGAGTTCACCGACCTCCTCGACCAGGCGCGCGAGGTTGACGAGCGGAGGCCAGTAGCCCTCCTCGAAGCGCGAGATCCAGGCATCGACCCGGGCCTGGGCTTCCTTCAGGTCCATGGCATGCTCCTGACCGTTCCGGATCTCCAGTCGCGGTGCCGCCATCTCCATCGGGGTCGCTGAGTCCGGTACGCCCTCATGGCCGCAGCACCAGCTTGCCGAAGACCTCGCCCGCTTCGAGCCGCTCGTGGGCTTCGCGCGCCCGCTCGAGCGGCAGGACTTCGTCGATGGGCGCCCGGATGACGCCGTCGAAGACGAGCTGCATCGTCCTGCGGTAGTCGGAGGGCGTGCCCATGGTGCTGCCGAGGATCGAGGCCTTCTTCCAGAAGAGGAGGGGAAGGCTGGTCTCGCCGACGGGGCCGGTGGTGGCTCCGTAGCAGACCAGGCGGCCGCTCTGGCGCAGGGCGCGCAGATTCGACTTCCAGGTGGCCGCGCCGACCGAGTCCACGATCAGGTCGACGCCCTGTCTGCCGGTGTCCTTCCAGAGCGCGCGCCCGTAATCGACCTCCAGCCGGTCGTAGACGACGTCGGCCCCCAGTTCGCGGACGCGGGCGACGTTTTCGGCACCGCTGGTGACCGCGTAGACGACCGCGCCGGCGTGGCGCGCCATCTGCACGGCCATGGTGGACACGCCGCCCGATGCGCCGGTCACCAGCACCCGCTCGCCGGGACGCACCTGGCCGCGCACCACCACCGCGTGCCACGCGGTCACCCCGACCAGGCTGGCGGCGGCAGCGTCCTCGAATAGGACATCGGCTGGGACCTCGACCACGTTGGCGGCCGGGACCACCGCGTAGTCGGCGAAGCCGCCCGGCGTGTGCTCACCGATGATCCGGAGTTCACGGGACGGCAGGCTCTGCCCGGGCGCGGCCCCGTCGTACCAGTCGTAGTCCAGTGAGGGGTCCACCACCACCCGCGCGCCGACCGGAACGTGGGCGGCGCCGGGACCGACCGCGTCCACCACGCCCGCGATGTCCGACCCCCCGATGTGCGGCATCGCGATATCGATGGGCAGACCGCGCCGCACCCACAGGTCGAGATGGTTCATCGCGGCGGCCCGCACGGCGATCCGCACCTCGCCGGGGCCGGGAGCCGGATCGGGCACCTCCTCGAGGCGCACGACCTCGGGGCCGCCGTATTCATGGAACAGCGCGGCTTTCATTCGCCTGGGGGCCTGTTTCGGGGGATTGGGAAGAGGAGAATATGCCCGGAGAGGAGCTTTGTCGATCATCCGTGAGCGTCAGGCGCGCCGGTCTGGGCGTCAGTCACGGCGGGCTCGTCCTTGAATCCAGGTATGGCGGTTTCTAGCTTGCCGCATGGGAAGCAACAGGAACGACGCGAATCACCCAGTGAAGGGAGGCCCTCCTGGAGGGAATGTACCGACAACGTCCAGCATCGTCTTCGGAGACAACCTCGAGGTGCTCCGCGGCCTGCCGGACGGGCTGGCCGACCTCATCTACGTCGATCCGCCCTTCAATACCGGCAGGGTCCAGCGGCACACGCGCATCAGGACGAGACGCTCGCGGAACGGTGATCGGACGGGCTTCAAGGGCGAGCGCTACCGGACAGAGCCCCTGGGAACGAGGCGGTTCCGCGACAGCTTCGACGATTACCTGGCTTTTCTCGAGCCGAGGCTGATCGAGGCGTACCGCGTCCTGGCCCCGCACGGGTCACTGTATTTCCACATCGACTACCGGGCAGTGCACCGGTGCCGCTTCCTGCTGGCCGAGCTGTTCGGGCCGGACAATCTCCTGCACGAGATCATCTGGGCGTATGACTTTGGCGCGCGGCCGAAAACGCGCTGGCCCGCGAAGCACGACAACATCCTGTTCTACGTCAAGAACCTGTCGGACTACGTCTTCAACGTGGACGCGATCGAGAGAATCCCGTACATGGCTCCGGGGCTGGTGGGACCCGAGAAGGCCGCGCGCGGAAAGCTGCCCACCGACACCTGGTGGCACACCATCGTGCCCACCAGCGGCGCCGAGCGGACCGGGTATCCCACCCAGAAGCCGCTGGGCATCCTCCGGCGCATGGTGACGGCCTCTTCCCGCCCGGGAGACCTGGTGCTCGACTTCTTCGCGGGGAGCGGGACCACGGGGATGGCGGCGCACGAACTGGGACGCAGGTTCATCCTCGTGGACAACAACCCGGAGGCAATGGAGGTGATGGCGAAGAGGTTTGCGGAGGTGCCGGAGGTGCGGTGGGAGGGGGTTGATCCGGGCATTTCCGGACCGGCGCGAAGCTCGCGGACCGGCAGGGTCTCATGAGCCAAGAGCCCGAAAACGTCCACGGGGTGCCCGACGCGACCCTGGGCGGCTATCTGGATACGCACGACCGGCCGCCGGCCTTCGAGGGCGCCGACGGCCACCCGTACACGGTGTCGCTCGAGGTGGAGCAGACGCCGGACCTGCGCGCGCCCTACGTCGGCTACCTGGTGTTTCCGCGCTGGGCGGCGACCGGGCTCGGCGTAATCGGACACGTGCAGACGCCGGTGCTCTGCCGCGAGCAGGGACGCGCCGCCGCCGAGGGAAGCCTGCGCGAGCTGTCGCTGGACCGGGTGAAGTCGCTGCTTGACGACGGGATCGAGCGGCGGGGCGAGCAAGGTGGTGAGCCGCGGCCCGGCCCATACTCGTTCGGATCGGAATGAACGCCTACAGGCGAGAATCTGTGCGCGTGACCGAGATCTTCCACTCGATTCAGGGGGAGTCGACCTGGGCGGGAATGCCCTGCACCTTCGTGCGCCTGACGGGATGCCCGCTCCGTTGCGTCTGGTGCGACACGGCCTACGCGTTCAGCGGCGGCGAGCGGATGTCGTTCGACGCGATCCTCGCCGAGGTGGGCGCGCACGGGTGCAACCTGGTGGAACTCACGGGCGGAGAGCCGCTCGCCCAGGCAGGGGCCTACACCCTGGTGGACCGGCTGCTGGATGCGGGATTCACCGTGCTGGTGGAGACCTCCGGGGCCATCGATGTCGGGCCGCTCGATCCGCGCGCGCACAAGATCATGGACCTCAAGTGCCCGGGATCGGGCGAGGTCGCGCGCAACCTGTGGTCGAACCTCGACCACCTGACCGCGCGGGACGAAGTGAAGTTCGTGGTCGGGGATCGAGCCGACTACGAGTGGGCTCGGGAGGTCATCTCCGAGCGGGGCCTTGCGGACCGCGTTAGGGACGGATCGCTCAACGCGCTGCTGGTGTCACCGGTGTGGGGAGCGACCGACCTCGAGGCACTCGCCGCCTGGATTCTGGAGGATGGATTGCCGGTCCGCTTCCAGACTCAGCTCCACAAGCATATCTGGGGTGCGGACGCGAAGGGGGTTTGAGGTGGCAGCCTGGTCCGGAACGGCTTGTTGATGATCTCCGCGAACCAGCGTTCGACCTGGTTGAGGCAGCGCCTGATCGTGACAGCGTTCCTGCTGGCGGCCTGCGAGTCTCCCGACTGCGCAACCTGGAATACCGAAGCCTTCTTCACGTCGGCAACTCCCGGCGATGCGAGGGCCTGCCTGCAAGCGGGGGCAGACGTTATGGTCCGAGATTCGGCCGGTCTGACTCCCCTTCATCTCGCTGCGGCCTGGAGCGCGCACCGGGGTGTGGTGGAAGCAGTTGTCGAAGCGGGGGCCGACATCGACGCCATGGACAACTACTTCGGCACAAGCGCCATGCATCGGGCACCCCTGGACATGGCTGCGCGGTACAACGGGAATCCCCAGGTGGCTCTCGCGCTTCTGGGAGCCGGCGCACGCGCCGAAACCCGGCACCTGCTGGGCGCGGCAGCATTCAACGAGAATCCGGAGGTAGCCTTGACCTTCGTCCGCGCCGGGGTGGACGTGAACGCCACGAACTCCGGAGGACCAACAGCCCTTTCCCTTGCGGCCCGGTCCAACGAGAACCCCGAGATGGTCGTGGCTCTCATGCGGGCCGGAGCCGATCTCGACGCCCGCGCCAGCTACCTCGACGAGGCACCGCTCCACCAGGCGGCGGCAAACAACGAGAACCCCGAAGTAGCGTTGGCGCTCGTAAACGGGGGATCCGATGTGAACGTCGAGAACGGGCACGGAGATACGCCTCTTCTGAGGGCGCTGTCCAACAACGACAACCCCGAAGTGGCGCTTGCCCTTGTCGAAGCCGGGGCAGACGTGAACGCCCGAGAGTTGGCAACGTCCGCAACGCCCCTGCACAGCACGGCGTTTTTCAGCCGTGGCCCCGAGGTCGCGGCCGCGCTCATCCAGGCCGGGGCCGACTTGGACGCCAGGAACGCAAGGGGTGAGACACCCTTGCATTGGGCGGCGAATGCGGAGCATACGGACATCCTGAACGTCCTGCTCGAGGCTGGCGCTGATGTGTCGGTCCGTGACTACGACGGTCGGACGCCTCTGGAAACAGCCGAGCTCAACGGTCGTTCAGAGGCGGTTGCGATGCTCCGTCGCGCGGCCGGCCAAGGGGTATTCGGCCCACGCCCTTGATCGGTAATGATAAGTCATTATCATTACGGTCCAGGCAATTGCCCTCCCTGTCTGCTGGCAGGGAGCGTGACACCATCGACCGCGCACTGAGGAGCGGGCGGACGCAAGCCGGAGTGCCAGTGCAAACATGATGCAAGGACACATTCCCGGTCCGCGTAGCAGTTGGTCGCGTATCGGGGCCTCGCGCTGCCCCACGAAACGGCACGGGAGAGCCGATGGCCCAGCTGGCTGATCCAGCGCGGATCCGGGGGCGCGTGAACCCGCTCACCGGAATCGCCGTCGTCCTCTCGGTCTTCGTCGCCTCCGTCGCGGAGTCCTTCCACTCGCATGAGGACGAGGCCGAGTCGGCTGCGGAGTGTTCCGTGTGCCAACTGGCGCAGACGCCCGGCCACGCCACCAGGTGGCATACGCCGGCTCTAACCGGCCCGAATCTGATCCAGGCTCCGGCGCTGGCGGAACCCGGTCCGGCCCCCGCGGTTCTCCACTTCTCTCCCCACCGGAGCCGCGCTCCCCCTCTCTCCGTCTCTCTGT
>VYDD01000308.1 GCA_009843625.1 Gammaproteobacteria bacterium
CGCCCTGGCGGCCGCGTCCTGGTCGCTCTCGCCGAACAGGTGGCGGCGTTCGGAGTGTCCTGCCAGGGCGTGAGTGGCCCCGGCAGCTCGGGCCATGGGCGCGGAGAGTTCTCCCGTGAAAGCGCCGTGCGGCTCGGGGTGGATGTTCTGCACGCCCAACTGCACCCGGGGATGATCGGGGAGGGCGGCTTGCGCCGCGGCGAAGGAGATGGCGGAGGGAAAGATGAGGATGTCGGGCTGCGCCCCCGACCAGGAGGGCCGGAAAGCGCCGAAGAACCGGCGGGCTTCGTCCGGCGCGTGGTGCATCTTCCAGTTTCCGGCGATGACCGGTTTCCTCATGCGGCCTCCAGCTTGGTTGGCGCGTCCGTGCCGTCCTTTCCGGCGGGGTCTGCGCGGCGTTCCCTACGCGTCCGAGAGCGCCTCCACTCCCGGGAGGGATTTGCCCGCCAGGAACGCCAGCGAGGCGCCCCCGCCGGTGGATACGTGCGAGAAGTCGTCGGCGAGCCCGGCGGCGCGCACCGCGGCCGCGGAGTCTCCTCCTCCGGCGATGCTCACCGCGCCGGTGGCGGTCGCTGCGACCGCCGATCGCGCGACGGCGACGGTGCCTCCGGCGAATGGCGGCATCTCGCATACGCCCATCGGTCCGTTCCAGACGATGGTGCGGGCCTGCTGCAACTCATCCCCGAACATGCGCCGGCTTGCGCTCCCGATGTCGCCGATGCGGTCGTCCGCTCCGACCTCGGTCCGGGGCGCCTCGCGGGTGGCCGCGTCGGCGGAGATGCGGCGTGCGACCACGCAGTCCACGGGCAACATCATGCGGTCGCCGGCGCGGTCCATCAGCCTGGCCGCGAGATCGACGCCCTCCTCATCCACGAGGGATCGGCCGGTCTCGAGACCCAGCGCCCGGAAGAAAGTGTTGGCCATGGCACCTCCGACCAGCAGCCGGTCGGCGCGCGCGAGCATCTTCTCGATGACGGCGATCTTGTCCGACACCTTGGCTCCTCCCAGAACCGCCACGAAGGGGCGGTCGGGATCCTCCAGGGCATCGCCCAGAAAGCGGATTTCGCGTTCGAGGAGCAGCCCCGCCACCGCCTCTCCGCCCCCGGCCCGCATCGCCTGCGCGAGCCCGGCCGTCGAGGCGTGCGCGCGGTGCGCGGTCCCGAAGGCGTCGTTCACGAAGTGCGTTCCGAGGGCGGCGAAAGCGGCGGCCAGCTCCGGATCGTTGCGCGTTTCGCCCGCGAGAAAGCGGGTGTTCTCGGCCACCAGGATCTCGCCCGGAGCGAGCGCGCGGGCACGGGCCAGAGCCTGTGGCCCCGTCGTCTCGGGGCTGAAGCGCACGTGCGCGCCGAGCAGTTCGCCAAGGCGGGGCGCGACCGGTGCGAGCGAGGCCTCGGGATGCGGTCGGCCGCCAGGACGGCCAAGGTGGGAGAGGAGGACGAGGCGGGCGCCCGTGGAGGTGAGGCGGCGGAGGGTCGGCAGGGTGCGCTCGATGCGGGTATCGTCCGCGACCCTTCCGTCCCGCAGGGGGACATTGAAGTCCACGCGCACCACGATGCGTTCGCCCGCGCGCGCGGCGAGGTCGTTCAGGGTCTTCTTGCGCATCGCTGCCGGGCCGGCAGGCCGAGCGAGGAGCTAGACGACCGCCGGCGACATCATGCGCTCGCCCACGAAGCGCACCAGGTCGACCACGCGGCTCGAGTAGCCCGCCTCGTTGTCATACCACGAGAGCACCTTCACCAGCCGGTCGTCGATGACGTTGGTGCTCAGCGCGTCCACCACCGAACTGGCGGGATTGCCGATGTAGTCGACCGACACCAGCGGCTCGTCGGAGACGTCGAGGATGCCGTGCATGGAGCCGGTGGACGCATCCCTCATGGCCTGGTTGACCCCGGTGATGTCGGTGGCGTGCTCCACTTCGGCCACGATGTCCACCAGGGACACGTTCGGGGTGGGGACCCGCACCGCCATGCCGTCGATGCGCCCGTGCACCTCCGGGATGACCAGGCCGGTGGCCCGGGCGGCTCCGGTGGTGGTGGGGATCATCGACACCGCGCCGGCGCGCGCCCGCCGCAGGTCCTTGTGCGGCTGGTCCAGAAGCGCCTGGCCGTTGGTGTAGGAATGGATGGTGGTAACGAGGCCGCGGCGGAAGCCGAAGCGGTCGTTCAGCACCTTGACCACCGGGGCCAGGCAGTTGGTGGTGCAGCTCGCGTTGGAGATGATGTGGTGGCGGTCGGGGTCGTAGGCGCAGTGGTTGACGCCGAGCACCAGGGTGACGTCGACGTCCTTGCCGGGCGCGCTCACGATCACCTTGCCGGCGCCGGCCGCGAGGTGGCGGCCCGCGCCCTCGCGGTCACGGAAGAAGCCGGTCGACTCGACCACCACGTCCACCCCCAGCTCCCCCCAGGGAAGGCTGCCCGGGTCGCGCTCGGCGAACACGCGGATCAGCCCGCCATCGACCACCAGCCCCTCGTCCGCGACCTCGACCGACCCCGGATACGCGCCGTGCACCGAGTCGTACTTGAGGAGATGGGCCAGGGTGCGCGCGTCCATCAGGTCGTTCACGGCGACGAGTTGGACGTCGGAGGCGTCCTCCCTGGCGAGGGCGCGCAGCACGTTGCGGCCGATGCGGCCGAATCCGTTGATGGCGAGTCGAATCGACATGGGTGGCGTTGTCTCCCGGGGCGTGTCTGATGCTTCCTTGGGGGAATCTGCCCGGACGCACCCCGCTGGCGGGTCAGAGTTCCAGGAACAACCTAACGGGGAAGCGCGCGCGCGAAGGTGACCAGGGCGACCCGGCCCACCCCGGCTCGGGCGAGCGTTTCGGCGGCCGCCCGGGCGGTGGCCCCGGTGGTGAGGACGTCGTCGACCAGGAGCACGTTGCCGCGGTGCAGTCGGTCGGCGCCGGGCCGGAGAGAGAAGGCGTCGCGCACGTTGGCCATCCGCTGCTGCGGGTGCAGCGAGACCTGGGTGCGCTTCTGGCGGCGGCGCTCGAGCAGGTGCGCGAAGGCCAGTCCGGTGCGCCCGGCGAGCGCGCGCGCCAGCAGCTCCGCCTGGTCGTATCCCCGGCGGCGGCGGTGGGCGGAGGAGGTGGGAACGTACGTGACGACGTGCTCCTCCAGGTCGGCGAGCAGGGTCGCAAGGCGGCGCTCCATGAGCTCGGCCATCATGGGCGCCAGCTCGCGCCAGCCCTCGTACTTGAGGCCGTGCACCAGAACGTCCGCGGGCGGGCGCAGGGCGACCGCGGCGCGGGCCAGCGAGAGCGCTTCGGGCCACTCCAGGCATTCGAGGCACGGCCGCCCGGGCCGGTCGCCGGTGCCCGCGGGATAGTCGCAGCGCGCGCAGCGCGGGGCCGGCGGTGCGCGCAGGCGGCCCCGGCAGGGCGCGCACACCAGCCCACCGCCCGCGATGCGCGAACCGCACGCGATGCAGGCACAGGGGAGCAGGAAATCCACGAGCGGGGCGAGCACGCGGCGGACGGTCCGGCGACGGGTCGCGGTGGGGAGCGCCAATCTCATGCGCAACGCGCCCGCTCGAGGGCTTCGCGCATGGCGGAGAGCGGCGCCTCGCGTCCCCACCAGAGCTCGAAAGCGGCCGCGCCCTGGCGCAGGAGCATCTCGCCCCCGTCCATGGCGGGAATGCCGCGCGCCCGGGCGGCATCGGTGAGGGGCGTCCCGGACGGAGCGTAGACCATGTCCATGACCGCCCCGACCCGCCCGAGGCGGTGGAGGTCGACCGCGAGCGGATCGCGCGTGCCCAACCCGAGGGAGGTCGCGTTCAGAACCAGGTCGAAGGCCTGCCCTTCCAGAGTTCGCGCATCGGAAACCACGTGCACCCGCTCGTCCCCGACTTCGCCGGCCATGGTCCGGGCCCGAGCGAGCGTCCGGTTGATCACCCGCACCTCCTCCGCGTCGTCGTCCAGGAGGGCGGCGACGGCTGCGCGTGCACCGCCCCCGGCGCCCGCCAGCAGGACGCGGGCGCCCCGGGCGGGCCCCGCCAGCAGAGCGCACATGGCGCGGCGCGCCCCCTCCACGTCGGTGTTGTCCCCACGGATGCGCGCCCCCTCGCCCCAGAAGGTGTTGCACGCGCCCGTCCGTCCGACGGCGGCGGCCGCGTCGTCGAGCGCGGCCGCCGCGCGCCGCTTGTGCGGCACCGTCACGTTGCCGCCGCCGCCCGCCCGAGCCAGGGTGCGCATCACCGGGGCGACATCCTCAGGCTGGCAGGCGATCGCCACGTACCTGCCGTCGAGTCCGGCGGCACGGAGCGCGGCGTTCTGGATCGCGGGCGAGAGCGAGTGCGCCACCGGGTTCCCCAGGATGGCGAAGACGCGCGTGCCGGCGGGCGGGGCCGGGATCGTCATGGCGTTCCCTCGACGGTCACGCGTCCGTTCCCGGTTCGAGACGGTCGAGGACCGCCTCGACCAGCCGTTCGAGCTGCGCGCAGGTGTCGCGGTAGTGGTCATCGCTTCCCCCGAAGGGGTCTCGGACACCACCCGAGACGTCACCGGCGAATGCAGTGATCACCTCCGCGTAGCAGCGGCCCCGGCCGAGCGTCTCTACCGCCGCCAGGTGCGACGGAGACATCGCCAGCACCAGGTCGGCCCACTCCAGCTCGTCCTCGCCGAGCAGCCGCGCGGCGTGACGATCCAGTTCGAGGCCCCGGTCGCCCACGGCCGTGCGCGCGCCGGCCGAGGCTGGCGAGCCCTCGTAGGCCATGGTTCCGGCGGATCGGACCCGGATGCCGTTCAGGCCCCGCTGGCGTGCGCTGGCGCGGGTGAGGACCTCCGCCATGGGGCTCCGGCAGGTGTTGCCGGTGCAGACGTAAAGGAGCCGGATATCCTTCGTCGCCGCGTCCGGCGGCACATCGCCCACCTCGGCGTACTTCTCCCCGGTGTCCTGCCGACGGTCGTCCACGTCAGCGTCCCCCCTCGCGGAGGGACAGATCTCCCGGAGTTCCGAAAGGTCCAATGCGCCGGCGCGCAACACCACCGGGTCCCGTCCGGTGCAGTCGACAATGGCCGAGGCGGGCGCCGGGGGAAGCTCGCCGGCATCCACTACCCAGAGTTGCTCGCCGCCTTCGAGCGCGCGCGCCGCCTCCCACGCCTCCTTCCCGGAAAGCGCGGGCGCGCCCCCGGGAGGGTTGGCGCTCGTGGAGGTGATCGGCGCGCCCACTTCGTCCAGGATCTGCCGCGCCACCGGGGCCGGGCTCATCCTGACCGCCACCCCGCCGCTCCCGCCCCGCACCTGAGCCGGGAAGGAGTGCCCGGGGTCGGGCAGAACCAGGGTGAGCGGGCCGGGCCACAGGCGCTCGGCGAGCCTCCGCGCGCAGCGGTTCCAGACGAGCCCGGCGGCCGCTTGCGCGTCGGGGAGTAGGAGCAGGAAGGGCTTGTCGGCATCGCGCCGCTTGAGCGCCGCCAGCGCGCGCAGGGGGCCGTCCTCCACCAGCCCTCCCAGCCCGTACACTGTCTCCGTCGGATAGGCCAGCAGCCCTCCGGAGCGGAGATGCCGGCCCACCTCGCGCAGCTCGCCCGCGCGGAGCAGGCCGTTCCGGCAGGCGATGATGCGCGGTGCGCTCACGCGCCCTCATCCGCCGCCTCGAGCAGGCGCTCCGCCAGGATCAGGTCCTCAGGGTGGGTGACCTTGAGGTTGCGCGGCGATCCCTCCACCATCTCGACCTCCCCACCCAGGAGTTCCACCAGCGAGGCGTCGTCCGTGCCCTCGACCCCGTTCTCGCGCGCCCGCCGGTAGGCGCGTTCCAGAAGAGGACGCGGGAAGGCCTGCGGGGTCTGGGCGTGCCAGTAGCGGCCGCGCGGCGGTGTGCGGACCACCCGTCCGCTCGCGTCGACCTCCTTCAGCGTGTCCACCGCAGGCACCCCCGTGACCACGGCCCGGCCGGCCGCGGCCGCGCGCTGACAGCGCTCCACGAGGCCGCGCGCCACCAGCGGCCGGGCGCCGTCGTGCACCAGCACCACCTCCACGGCGGGCGGGAGGGCGGCCACCGCCGCCGCCACCGATTCGCCCCGGGTGGCTCCTCCCGCCACGACCCGCACGCGCGGGTCGGCGCCGGTCAGCCAACCTGGGGGATGCGCGGCCTGGTCGGGGGGAAGGGCCACGACCACGCATTCCACCCCGGGCGTCTCCAGAAAGGGGCGGATGGCGCGCAGCAGGATGGGCTGTCCGTCGAGTTCCAGAAAGGCCTTGCGGACGCCTCCCATGCGCCGGCCCGCCCCCGCCGCCGGCACGGCGACTCCGGCCCGGCAGGGAGACCGCCGATCACCCGGGGTCACCCCGTGTATCCGCCCCGCGCGCCGCTGCGTCCGCCGGGAGTGGGAGGGGTGGCGCTGGCTCCCTCCGGCGCGAGCGGCAGGAAACGCGCGTGGGCGCTGTCGAAGTGGAGCGGGACAACCCCGGTGGGGCCGTTGCGCTGCTTGCTCACGATCAGCTCCGCCTTGCCTTCCAGCGAGTTGCCGTCGCGGTCGGTCTCGGCGTAGTACTCCGGCCGGTACAGGAACATGACAAGGTCGGCGTCCTGTTCGATGCTCCCGCTCTCGCGCAGATCGGACAGCTGCGGCCGATGGTCGGCGCGCTGCTCGGGGGCCCGGCTGAGCTGACTCAGCGCCACGATCGGCACATCCAGCTCCTTGGCCAAGGCCTTGAGCCCGCGCGAGATCTCGCTCACCTCCTGCTGCCTGTTCTCGCTGTTCCGCGATCCGGCCATCAGCTGCAGATAATCGATCACCAACAGCCCGAGCTGGCTCTCCGCCTTGAGGCGGCGGGCCTTGGCGCGCACCTCGAGCACGGTGTTGCCCGGGGAGTCGTCGATCCAGATGGGAGCGGTGTTGAGGTGTCCGGCGGCTGCGGCCAGTCTCTGCATCTCCTTGGTGGTGAGCTCGCCCCGGCGAAGTCTCTGCGCGTCCACAGGCCCGTCGGAGCAGAGCAGCCGCTGCACCAGTTCCTCGTTCGACATCTCCAGGGAGAACACCCCCACCGGCACCGCCTCGCCCGCCGCGTGTCTGGCCACGTTCAGCGCCCAGGAGGTCTTCCCCATGGACGGGCGTCCCGCGACGATGGCCAGGTTGCCCTTCTGCAGGCCGCCGGTGAGATAGTCCAGCAGGGCGAACCCTGTAGCCACCCCGGTGAGTTCGCCCTTGGCTTCCTGCAATCGCTCGATGTGCTCGAAGGCCGGCCAGAGCAGTTCCTTGATGCGGACGAACCCTTCGCGGTCGTGCCCGCTTGCCACCTGGAAGATGCGCTGCTCGGCTTCGTCCACGATCTGCTCGACGGAGCGCTCGCCCTGATCGTAGACATCGCGGATGATGTGCGAGGAGGCGTCGATGAGGCGGCGCAGCAGCGCCTTGTCGCGCACGATGCGCGCATGGTGCTCGATGTTCGCGGCGGTGGGGACCGCGTCCAGCAGTTCGGCGAGGTAGTCGTAACCCCCGGCGGCCTCCAGCTCCTCGGTCTTGCTCAGCTCGTCGCTGACGACGATGACGTCGACCGCGTCGCCGCGCTCGAACAGGCGCAGGACGGCGCGGTAGATGCGCCGGTTGGCCTCCGAGGCGAACATCGTGTCCGAGACCACTTCGACGGCGCGCGCCACCGCGTCGCGGTCGATGAGCATGCCCCCCAGCACCGCCACTTCGGCCTCGAGCGAAACCGGCGGCTGGCGGTCGTACGCGGGGGCCTGCTCCTGCGCGACGGGAAGTGCGGTGGTACTCAGGGTGCCTCGGCGGTTTGAATGTGAACGGTCGAAGGACCGGGGGCGCCTATCCGCCGCTGGACCGCCCGGTGCGGTCCATCGTGTTGCGCAGCAGCTGGAGGTCGTCCCACACGGCTTGCGTCCAGCCGCGGTTCCGGAGCAGCGCCGCCGGGTGGTAGGTCACCAGCGCAGGCACGCCTCTGTAATCGTATATCTCGCCCCGGAGCTTGCCCAGAGCAACCTGGCGTCCGGTGATGAACTGCGCGGCGAACCCGCCTACCGCCAGGATCACCTCCGGAGCCACCAGCTCGATCTGCCGCTCGAGGTAGGGGGTGCACGCCTCGATTTCATCCGGCATCGGGTTCCGGTTCCCCGGGGGCCGGCACTTGAGGACGTTGCAGATGTAGACCGAGTCCTTGCGCGACAGGCCGACCGACGCCAGCAGGAGATCGAGCAGCTTGCCGGCGCGGCCCACGAAGGGAAGCCCGGTGCGATCCTCGTGCGCCCCCGGAGCCTCGCCGATGACGACCAGCCTGCCCCGCGGGTTCCCGTCGGAGAAGACCACCTGCGTGCGGCCCCCGGCAAGCCGGCAGCGCTCGCAGACGAGCGCCGTGCGCCGAACCTCTTCGTAGTCTCGGGACAGAGGGGCCGACGTCTCGCCGGCCGGGGGGTCGGGACGGGCGCGGGCCAGCGCGAGCGCCTCGTCCCCGCTCAGACGGCTGAACACGATGTCGCCCTCCCCCAGCTCCTTCCGCTGGCTCAGGTAGCGGGCAAGGGCCTCCCTATCCACGCGCCGCGGCGGGGCTCACGACGACGCCTGCGAGAACCTGCGCGCGGGGGCGCCGTCCAGCCGGTCGAGCACCGCCTCGGCGATCTCGTCCTTGGGCATCAGCGGAAGCGCTTCAGCCGAGCCATCGGGAGCCAGCAGGGTCACCGCGTTCCGTTCGCCGAACGGGCCGTCACCGGGACCACGCGCGTGGTTGGCGACGATGAGGTCGAAGGCCTTGCGCTCCATCTTGCTGCGCGCGCGGGCGAGGAGTTCGTCGGTCTCCAGTGCGAAACCCACCACCCTCGCCCCCGGCTTCCGCAGCGGCATGGTGTCCAGCGCCACGTCCGGGTTGGCGGTCAGTTCCACCGACAGGGAGGCGCCTTCGCGGGCGCGCTTGATCTTGCCGGAGCGGGCGCGGGCGGGACGGTAGTCGGCCACGGCGGCCGCGAAGATCACCACGTCCGCGTGCGGGATCGCCTCGGCCACGGCGTCCATCATCTCGCGCGCGGTGGCCACGCGGGTGCGCTGCACCCCGGGCGGGCGCGCCAGGTGGGTGGGACCGGACACCAGCGTCACGCGGGCGCCCCGCCGCCAGGCCGCGCGGGCGAGCGCGTGCCCCATCCTTCCCGACGAGCGGTTGCCGACGAAGCGCACCGGGTCGACGGGTTCCAGGGTCGGCCCGGTCGTGATCAGGACCTGCCTGCCTGCCAGGAAGGCGTCCGTCTCGAGCGCCCTTCCCACATGCTCGACGATGTCCGGGGGCTCGAGCATGCGGCCCGGTCCTTCCCCTTCCCCGAACGCCAGCGGTCCGGTCGCGGGCCCGGCGACCGCGTAGCCCAGCTCGTCCTGCACGTACGCGAGGTTGCGGGTGGTCTGCGGGTGCGCGTACATGCGGTCGTTCATTGCGGGGCAGATGACCACGGCGGCGCGCGTCGCCAGCAGGGTGGTGGTGAGCAAGTCGTCCGCCCGCCCGGCGGCCGCCCGCGCGATGAGGTCGGCGGTGGCGGGGGCCACGCAGACGGCATCGGCCTCCACGCCCAGACGGATATGCATGGCCGCCCCGTCCGCCGAGAAGAGTTCGGTCAGGACCTTGCGCCCGGTGAGCGCCTCGAAGCTGAGCGGAGTGACGAACCGGGTCGCGCCCCCGGTGAGCACGACGTCCACCTGCGCGCCCAGCCGGGTGAGGTCGCGCGCGAGCTGGACGGACTTGTAGGCGGCAATCCCACCGGCAACCCCCAGGACGATCCGGCGATCGCGCCAGGGACGCCGCGGGGCGAGCGCGCGGGACACCGATCAGGCCTCCTCGCGGCTATTCCGTCCCGTGGTTCCGGAACTGCAGCCGGTACTCGATGTGGTCGGAGGTCAGCGCCTCGAGCGCCTTGGTGGTGAGCTTCTTCTCGTCCATCGGCATCGCCTCGCGGGGCATCGCGTTGAGCTCGCGGGCATACTTCGCGGCGATCAGGACGCCCAGGTACTTGCTCATGGCGGGCTCGGCGACTTCCTGGGGTGTAAACACGCGCATCTGCTCTTCTCCGGAGATGTGGCTATTCCGATAAGATATCTAAATCCCGGGCGAGAAGTGTAGCGATCCCGCGGCGGAGCGACTCCGCCTCCTCCCTGGCGGCGCGCAACGACCCGGGTCCGCCCTGGTCTCCGCGCGCGATCGCCCGCACCGCCTCGATGGTCGCATCCAGGTCGTCGTTGACCAGCACGCGATCGAATTCCGGCACCCGCGCCAGCTCATCGCGCGCAACCCGCAGGCGGCGGGCGACCTCGTCCCGCGGCTCGGTTCCGCGTCCCGACAGCCGCGCCAGCAGCGTCTCGAGCGACGGCGGCAGCAGGAAGACGAACACGGCCGAAGGGACGTTCCCTCGCACCTGGGCGGCGCCCTGGACGTCGATGTCCAGCAGCACGCGGCGCCCGTCGCCCCCTGCCAGATTGCGCAGCGGGGTGCCGTACATCTGGTCGTGCACGCGCGCCCATTCCGCGAATTCGCCGGCATCCACCATGCGCTCGAACTCCTCCCGGGAGACGAACTCGTAGTCCGCGCCGTCGCGCTCGCCCGGGCGGGGCCGGCGGGTGGTCGCGGAAACCGAAAAGACGAAGCGGTCCCGGTCCGCGGCCAGCGCACGGGCCACGGTGGTCTTGCCGACCCCGGTGGGGCCCGCCAGCACGATGGGGCCGTCGCCGGGTGTCGGCGGCGTCACTGCACGTTCTCCAGCTGCTCGCGAATGCGCTCAACCCCGCCCTTGAGCGACAGGACCGACTCCGCCATGCGGGCGTCGTTGGCCTTGGCGCCGATGGTGTTGGCCTCCCGGTGCATCTCCTGCATGATGAAGCCCAGCCGCTTGCCGACCGGCGCTCCGCCGGCCCCCTCGAGCGTCTCCTCGAAGAGCTGCATGTGCGAGCGCAGGCGCACGATTTCCTCGTTGATGTCCCATCTCTCGGCCAGGTGCGCGATCTCGCGGGCGATCCGGTCCGGGTCCGCGGGCACATCGCCGAGCAGCTCCTGGATGGCCGCGCTCAGGCGGTCGCGCTCCCGGACGAGTCGCTCCGGGGCCCGTTCCTCCACGCGGTCGAGTTCCTCGCGCATGCCGGCCAGCACGCCCAGGAGATCCGCCTCCAACCGCTCCCCCTCCGCCCGCCGCATTCGGACCGCCGCGCGCGCGGCCTCGTCCGTCACCTCCCGCAGGTCGTCTTCGTCGATGTCGATTTCGGGACGCGCGGATTCCCTGCTCCGGACCACGCCCTTGAGCCGGATCAGCGCATCGAGCCCGATCCGGCTGTCCAGCCTCAACTCCGCGGCGAGACGCTCGAGCGATGTTGCCCAGGCGCGGGCACGCTCCACGTCCACGAGCAGCTCCGGCTCGGCGCCGTCGCCGGGATCCAGCGTGAGCGAGTAGCTGACGTGTCCCCGGGGCAGCGACTTCTTCAGCCAGCGTTCGATGCGGGCGTGATGACGCTCGCACCCGGGCGGCGTCCTGAGACGGGCGTTGAAGAAGCGGTGGTTGACCGTGCGGATCTCCGCGCGCAGGCGGCCCTGGTCCGTCTCGCGCGCGGCTTCGCCGTATCCGGTCATGCTGTGAATCACGCGCCCCGCCTCAATTCCAGAGCGTCCACTTGATCCCGTAGATGGACCGGCCACCGGGGAGAAACCGCTCCGGGAAGTCCTGCAGTTCCCGCTCCGCGGTGAAGTTCTCGGTCAGCACGAAGAGATGGAACGTCAGGACCCGGAGTTGCAGGCGAAAGTACCAGCTCTGGTGATAGGGCACCGTGAGAAACCCGGGCGCGTTCATGTCTCCTTCGGGTTCCGCTTCTCCGGGAAGCTCATCCCCGGGATCCTCCGGCGCCAGGAAGGGCACGACCATGGGCTCGCGTCCCTCCACCCCGATCTCGGTCCAGATCTCGAAGTTCTCTGTCGCCAGGAAGGTCCTGTGGTATCCGAGCTGCCCGTTCCAGCTCTCGTCCGGCAGATAGCGCCAGTCGGGCGCATCCTTGTCCCATACCTGGTAGGACAACCCGGCGTAGAGGCCGTTGAAGTACAGGGGCACGCGCGCGCTGGCCTCGATTCCAGAGCGCTTCCCGCCCTCCTGCACCACGCCCGCGGAGTCCATAGGGAACCCGAACGGCGTGAGCCGGTCCTGCTCGAGCTCGACCCGGGCCGCCCCGAGGGACAGGCCGCGCCAGGCGAACTGCGCTCCGACGCGGGTGGAGCTCCGCTCGGTGGTGAAGGAGACGGGAGGCCCCGCAAGCCGGGGGATCTCCGGGATGGTGTCGCGGGGATCGAACAGCCGGAAGGGAACCCCCGTCACGCCGTCCCGGGTCTCGCCGAAGAACGAGAGGCCGAGCAGGGGCGCGGTCCACGCGCGCAGGCTTCGGAGCGAGAGATCCTCCCCGAGCCACTTCTCACGGCTCCAGTCTCCCTCGATCCCCCCCAGAAACGTGTGCACGCCGCCGGCGACCTCCAGGGTCCGCTCGGGCCACGCGTCGCCGCCCATCGATGCCCAGCGTCCCGTGGTCCACACCCCCGCACGCTCTCCGAAGGCGTGCTCGGCGGCGAGCCGGATGCCCGTCTGGCCGCGGCTCAGGGAGGCCACGGCCGAATCGGGGTTGGTTTCGTCCACGGGAGCGGTCGTGGAGGATCTTCCGGTAAACACCTCCGCGTTGACGCCGTCAAGCAGGATGGCGCGCGCGCGCAGGCTCCAGTCGCTCCTGCCGTGCTGCGCGGGCGTGTAGAGCGCGCTCGGGCGGGAGGCCGAGATGCGGCGCAGTTCCCCGCGCAGGCTTACGCGCGAGCCAAGGTGGCGGCTGTAGCGCAGCCAGCCGCCGGTCGTGGCCCCGGGCTCCCTGCGCCCGGTGCCCTCGGTGTCGAGGCGGTCCAGCGTGAACGCCAAGCTCCCTCCCAGAGAGAAGGGGTGGGAGAAGGTCGCGCGCAGCATGTTGGTCTGAAGATCCCCGGTTCCCACCTCCACCAGGGAATAGGGTCTTGGATCATCCACCTCGAGGCTGGTCAGCTCCACGCGCAGGCCGTCGGTGGAGCGGCGCACGCGCACATGCTGGAACCCGGCCAGCCCGACCTGGGCCAGATCGGGGGCGCCGGCCCTGAGCGGGACCATCTCGAAGCCGTCGATGTAGAGGCGCACGCGCCCGCCGCCACCCCCGAAGGCGGTCACGATGTTGGGGGTTCCGAAGTCGCCTCCCCTCAGCGCGACGGTCCCCGGAATCTGATCCAGAAGCTGCGCCAGAGAGAGGGCCTGGTTGCCGAGCAGCGCCTCGCGGTCCCATTCCCACACCCCGGCGGCCCATCCGCCGCGGGAGGGATCGGCGAGTTGCGGGAAGGGCTGGACGACGAGGGAGTCCGCGAGGGAATCCCCCTCGATGGGGAATCCGCCGGGAGGAGCGAATCCGCCGCCGGGGAGAGAGTCCGCGGCCAGGGAGTCGGGTACCGGCGCGAGCGAGTCGGCCGCGGCCGCGAGGGAGTCGGCCGCGGCGGTGTCGGCCGGAGGCGGAGGCACCGTGTCCGGAGGCTCCTGGGCCGCGGATCGCCCCGGAACCAGGCAGAACAGGATGGCGACGCAGATGGCGCTGGAGCGGGAGGGGCGCGGGAGGCTCCGCGGCATCGGAACGGCAACGCCCGCAGACGCTACTGCCGGTTCCGGGGGCGACGTCACGCGGCGCGCGTCCTGACCCACTCGATGAGCAGCCGGGTCGGAGACCCGTAGCCGCCCGGCCGCTGGTAGGGCAGCTTCCCTTCCCCGTACGCGGTGCCGGCGATGTCCAGATGGGCCCATTTCGCGTCCCCCACGAACTCGCGCAGGAAGCATGCGGCCGTGATGGTGCCGGCGGGACGCCCGCCCACGTTCTTCAGATCGGCCGTGTGGCTGTCGAGCTGGCGGCGGTATTCCGGCCAGATCGGCAGCGGCCAGCAGCGCTCGCCGCTGAGGTCGCCGGCGGCGCGCAGTTCCTCGACGAGGGCGTCATCGGTCCCCAGGACCGCGGAAGCATGGTGCCCGAGCGCGATGACGCAGGCGCCGGTCAGCGTGGCGCAGTCCACGATGGCGTCCGGCTCGAAGGTGCGCGCGTACGACAGGGCGTCGGCGAGGATCAGCCTGCCTTCGGCGTCCGTATTGATCACTTCGATGGTCTTGCCCTCCCGGGACCCGATGACGTCTCCCGGCTTGACCGCGCTTCCGTTCACGAGGTTTTCGGAGCTGGGAACGATGCCCACCACGTTGACGTCCAGGCCGAGGCGGGCGATGCCTCGCATGGCGCCCAGGACGGCGGCGCCGCCCGACATGTCGAACTTCATGTCCTCCATGCCCTTGGCCGGCTTGAGCGAGATGCCCCCCGCGTCGAAGGTCAGCCCCTTGCCCACCAGTACCAGCGGAGCATCGCCGCGGGTTCCGCCGTGATGCTCGAGCACGATCAGCCGCGGGTCCTCTGCCGAGCCCTGCGCGACGGCCAGGAGCGCCAGCATGTTCTCGTCCCGCATCTCCCGGGGCCCGAGCACCCGCACCTCGAGGCCCAGCTCCGAGGCCAGATCGCCCGCCCTGTCGGCCAGGTGGCTGGGCGTGGCCACGTTTCCGGGCCGCGACTGCAGGGTGCGCGCGAAGTTCTCCGCCTCCGCCAGGATCGCCCCCGTGCGAGCGCCTGCCCGCATCGCATCGAGGTCGGATTCCGCAGCGATCTCCACGGTCGTGACGGTGCAGGCGGGCGGATCCTTCTCGCCGGGCCGCGTCTTGAGCTCGTCGAAGCGCCAGGCCGCGAGAACGGCGCCCTCCGCCACCACCTGCCCGAACCTCTCCGGCTCGATGGAAGGGGCGCCCAGCCCGTCGATGGTGACCCGCTCGATCCCCAGCTCGGCCGCCTTGCGCACGGCCCGCGCGGCCAGCCGCCGGACGGCCTCGGGGTTGCAGTCGGCCCGCTTCCCGGCGCCGAGCAGAAGAAGGCGCCTTGGACCGGCATCGCCGGGGTCGCCGTGGAACAGATGGCTGCTTCCGGAGCGGCCGCGAAGGTCCCCGGCAGCGCGCGCCACGGAGCGGGCCAGAACCGAATCCGGGGCGGCCAGGGGGGGAGCATCCCGCCCCTCGAACAGGAACCCCGCCAGGAGCGGCGTGTCATGGCGGCCGGACGGCCCGCGAACGACCTCTACCCGCATGTGCCTCCGCCTACATGTGGTCGATCACGGCCTGTCCGAAGGCCGAGGTCGACACCTTGGTCGCGCCCTCCATCTGGCGCTCCAGGTCGTACGTCACCGTCCGGGCCGCAACGGCGCCTTCCAGGCCCCGGTCGACGGCCGCCGCGGCCTCCGCCCACCCCAGGTGCTCGAGCATCATGACCGCGGACAGGATCAGCGACCCCGGGTTGACCTTGTTCTGGCCGGCGTACTTGGGCGCCGTCCCGTGCGTGGCCTCGAAGAGGGCGACTTCGTCCCCCAGGTTCGCGCCCGGCGCCATCCCGAGGCCGCCCGCCTGCGCCGCGCACGCGTCGGACAGGTAGTCGCCGTTGAGGTTGGGCGTCACGATGACGTCGTATTCCGAAGGCCTCAGCAGCACCTGCTGGAACATGGCGTCCGCGATGCGGTCCTTGACCACGATGCGGCCAGCGGGATCCGCGCCCTCCCAGATGGCCGACTCGGGAATCGTCTCATCCCCGAAATCCCGGGCGGCGACCTCGTATCCCCAGTCGCGGAACGCTCCCTCGGTGAACTTCATGATGTTGCCCTTGTGCACCAGCGTCACCGAACTGCGTCCGCGCGCCACCGCGTAGCGCAATGCGGCGGCGACATGGCGATGGGTGCCGAACGGGCTGATCGGCTTGACCCCGATCCCGCTCCGCGGGCGCACGTTGGCGCCCATCTCGTCCACCAGGAACGAGCGCACCCTTTCCGCGCCCTCGCTGCCGGAAGCCCACTCGATGCCCGCGTAGACGTCCTCGGTGTTCTCGCGGAAAATCACCACGTCGAGCTTCTCCGGCTCGCGCATCGGCGAAGGCACCCCGGGGATGTAGCGCACCGGGCGAATGCAGGAGTAGAGATCGAGCTGTTGGCGAAGCGTGACGTTGAGCGAGCGGATGCCCTTCCCCACCGGCGTGGTGAGCGGGCCCTTGATGGCCACCTTGAACTCGCGCAGCGCGTCGTAGGTCTCGTCGGGCAGCCACTCTCCCGTCTTCTCCTGCGCCTTCTCCCCCGCGTACACCTCCATCCACATGACCTCGCGCGAATCGCCGTACGCGTGAGCCACCGCCGCGTCGACCACGGCGCGGGTGGCGTGCCAGATGTCAGGGCCGATGCCGTCACCTTCGATGAACGGGACGATGGGCTTGTCCGGTACGTTGGCTGCGCCGTCCTGAACGGTGACGGTCTCGCCCGCGGAGGGCACCTGAGCGTACTTGTATTGTGCCATGAGGCTTCAGGGGGGCTAGGATACAGGGGTAAGTTCCGGCGAGCCCGTTCTCGCCCGGGGTTCAAGGACCCGCGAAGTTTACCGCGGGTGTCAGGCGCTAACAAGCGATTGCCGGGTTGCCAGAGAGCCCGACCAGGGATTATGGAGAGCCGACGTGCGACGTACGAAGGAGGATCGATCCCAGGCCGGCTTCAAGTTGGCGCTGGTTCTGGCGCCCTTCCTGCTTGTGCTGGTCCTGGGGATGATCGAGTGGTGGATGCGGTCCCGGGGTCCGTAGGCCGGGCCCCGTCCCATTCGCGTTCCGGCCTCGTCCCGTAAATGGGACGTTCCCCGGCCGCGCGGGGGCTCAGGCAAGAGAGAGTTTCGATGGCACGGTTTCTGCTTCAGATTCCCCATTATGTCCTGAAGCCTCGGGAGGGAATCATGCGCGCGATCATCTGTAGTGCGGCAATGGTGTCGATGGCAGGACTGGCCTGGAACCCGGGCACGGCACGGGCTCAGGAGTTTGGCGAGGAATCCTCCCTGTCCTTTGCGGTGGGCGCTTCGGTCTGGGACGGAGTCGGCGTCGGGCTCGCCTACCGGTCGACCTCCTTCCGCCCGCGGACGCCCGCCCCGGCGGCGGAAGTGTTCTACGGCGTGGGGGTGAGCGACCGTTACTACATCGATTCGTATACGGGATACGACTATGCCGGACCCCGGTGCCGCTGGTACGGGGGCGACTACCTCTACGGCTGGATCGACCCCTACGACTACTCCGTACACCGGTGCCGGCGGCGGGTGAGCCGGTGGGGGCTGGCGATCTCCTTCGGATTCGGGTGGCACTACCCCGCGTACTACAGCCCCTGGTTCGCCTGGCGTGACCCCTTCTGGAGCCCCTGGTACACCTTCGACCCCTGGTTCGGGAACGGCTGGTTCGGGAACGGCTGGTTCGCCTTCGGGTGGCGAAGCCGGAGCTACGACCCGTGGTACTCGTATCCCGTCTACGGCGGCTACCCCGTCTACCATGGCTATCCGGTGTACCATGGCTACTACTCCTACGCGCCGCGCTACCGCTACGTGAGCGGCGGCAGGCTGGGGTACGGATCCGGATACGTGGGCGGGTATGCCCCGGCTCCGGGGGTTCGGTACAAGGAAGACCCGCGACGGACGGCGGTGGCGCGTACCGCGCGCGTCGCGCCCCGCACCGCAGGGGCTCGAGTTTCGGATCGGTCGGCGGCCGCCTCTTCGCGCGCCGTGGAGAGAGGGTCGGGCGTCAGCGCTCGGCCGCGCGTGGTGCGCCCGGAGCCAGGTTCTACCAGGACTGCTCGACCGCGAGCGAGCGGGGGTTCCACGGAGGCCGTCCGGCCCGGGACGCGGACCGCGACGCCGCGCATCCAGTCGCAACCACGGACGGCGCAGGTCCGGTCGGGGTCGGATGCGGCATCGGTCCGGCCCGGAACATTGCCGCGGTCCAGTGTGCTGCCCCGGTCCAGCGCACAGCCCCGGTCCAACGCGCCGCGAACACAGCCGCGGGCGTCGACACCGCCGAATGTGCGCTCGCGACCGTCCGCAACGCCCCGCGTCCAGCCGCGCGCGTCGGTGCCGCGCGTCCAGTCCCGGCCCGGCAATCCGCGATCGCAGCCCCGTGTGTCGGCACCACCCGGCGTGCGCTCACGGCCCACCCCCGCG
>VYDD01000049.1:0-14955 GCA_009843625.1 Gammaproteobacteria bacterium
GGCCTCGACACCGTGCGCGCCGGGCGCTTCGACAACGGCCGCATGTGGACCTTCGAGAACCCTCCCGCCGACTACCTGCGCGAGACGTACGCCATCGACGCCGACTCGGTCTGGTTCCGCCGTGCCCGATTGGGGGCGCTGCGCATCCCCGGCTGCTCGGCGTCCTTCGTGTCGGGGGACGGGCTGGTGCTCACCAACCACCATTGCGCGCGCGAACACATATCCGCGGTGTCCCGGGAGGGAGAGAGCCTGCTGGACGACGGGTTCTACGCGGCTAGCATGGAAGAAGAGCGGGCGATCGAGGAATTCGAGGCCGACCGGCTCATCGCGATTCGCGACGTGACCGCGGAGATGGACGCTGCTCTCGAGGGCATCAACGAACCTCAGGCCCGCTCGCAGGCGCGCGCATCGGCCGAGGAAGAGATCGCGGCCCGCATCTCGGACGAATACGGGGGCGAGGGCGCCGGCTTCGAAGTGGAGATGGTCTCGCTCTACAACGGCGGACGCACCTCGGCCTACGTCTTCCGGCGCTACACCGACGTGCGCATGGTGATGGCGCCCGAGTTGTCCGTCGGCTACTTCGGCGGCGATCCCGACAACTTCACCTACCCGCGCTACGCCCTCGATTTCACCTTCCTGCGCGTCTACGAGGACGGCGATCCGCTCGACACCAGCGAGAACTTCTTCCGCTGGAGCGAGACCGGGGTGGAGAGCGGCGATGCCGTGTTCATGGTCGGCAATCCCGGCTCCACCAGCCGCATCCAGACCGTGGCGGAGCTCGAATTCCGGCGCGACGTCTCCGACAAGGGGTTGCTGGCCTTCGTCAACAACCGCATCGACGCGCTCGAGGCGTTCTACGACATGGACCCGGAAGCGGGCGAGGCGATGGATCTGCGCAACACCATCTTCTCGCTGATCAACACGCAGGAGGCCTATGGGGGAATCCTGCGCGGGCTGCACGACCCGGTGATTCTGGCGAAGCGCCGCGACCAGGAGCGGGCGTTCCAGGAAGCGCTCGAGGCCGATCCCGAGTTGGCGGAGGAGTACGGCGGGCTGATCGCGCAGATCGCGGAGCTGCAGGAGCGGAAGGCCCTGGTGGCCGGCGGTTTCGGGTCGTTCCTGGCCTTCGCCAGCCCGGACTACGAGAGTGCGGTGCTGTCACGCGCGCTCTTCGCCTTCCAGTACGCCAACGGGTCGCGCGCCGGAGCGCCCGCCGAGGCGCTCGAGGGGGTGATGACCTCGCTGAGCGAAGTGCCGGATCAGCCGGCGGCGCTGCAGGAGTTGCTGCTGGCCGCCCGCCTGCGCGACATCCAGGCGAGCTACGGAGCCGATTCCCCGCTCACCACCAGCCTGCTCGGCGGAAGGAGCCCGGAGGATGTCGCCGCCTCCATCGTGGCCGAGAGCGTGCTCGCGGACTCGGCGGGCGCGGTCGACGCCGTCCGCAGCGGCACCGCGGGCATGGGCGACCCGGCGATGCAGCTCCTGGGCGCCCTCATCTCCGGCATCGGCCCCTTCCAGCAGGCGCTCGGGCCCATCTCCGCCGAGGAGGAGCAGATCGCGGCGGCGCTGGGGCGGGCGCGCTTCGAGGTCTACGGGACCGATGTTCCGCCCGACGCCACCTTCTCGCTCCGCATCGCCGACGGCGTGGTGTCCGAGTACGAGTACAACGGCACCTTCGCCCCCGTTGTGACCACCTTCTACGGCCTCTACGACCGCCACTACTCCCACGTGGCGGGAGGGACCGGGGACGGCGAGTGGGATCTGCCCGGGCGCTGGCTCGATCCGCCCGGCGACCCGGACCTGTCCACGCCGATCAACTTCGTGTCCACCAACGACATCATCGGCGGCAACTCGGGCTCGCCCCTCGTCAACGCGGACCTGGAGCTGGTGGGACTGGCCTTCGACAGCAACACCGAGGGGCTCTCCGGCGAGTACATTTTCCTGACCGACCGCGCGCGCGCCGTGTCGGTGGACGTGCGCGGCATCCTCGAGGCGCTCGAGGAGGTCTACCTGGCGGAACGCATCGTGGAGGAACTGCGCAGCGGGGAGAGCTGAGCGACTACAGTCCGGTCCGCAGATAGCCCCGGACAGCCGACACCGCCCGCTCCACGTCGGTGTGCGAGTTGTAGAAGTGGGGCGAGAGGCGCACGCCGGTGCGGTCGCTGCCGCCGCGCGACGCAGCCACGATGCCGTCGTTCTCCAGCGCGCCCACTACATCGCCCGGTGAGAGTTCGCCCGGGCGGAAGGTGACCACGGCCGCGCGCCGCGAGGGCTCCGGCGAGGTCCACATGTGCACGCCGTCCAGGGCGGAAAGCTCCTCCACCAGCGCGGTCGCGAGTTCGCGGCTGCGGACCTCCACCTCGGCCATCGTGATCTCCTGCAGGAACTCGATCTGCGCACCGAAGGCGCGGATGGCGGGCTCGTCGCGCTGACCCAGCCCCTCGTGGGTGCGCGCGAGCCCCCGCGACCCGGTGTAGGCGCTGTACATGGTGGGCCAGAAGCGGTCGTGGACGCGGGCGTTCACGTACAGCACTCCCGTCTCCTTGGGGCCGCAGGGCCACTTGTGGGCGCTGCCGGTATAGAAGTCGGGCTGCACTTCGGAGAGGTCGATGTCGAAGAGGCCGAAGGACTGGGCGCCGTCGACGACCGAGAACACGCCGTGCTCGCGCGCCAGGGCGCACAGTTCGCGCGCCGGGAAGAGGTCCCCCGCGGTGTTGGTCAGGTGAGTGAAGGAAATCACCTGGGTACTCGGCGTGATCGCCTCGCGGAACGCCTGCACGTAGTAGTCGGCGCCGGGGTGGGGACTCGCCGGCTCGATCTCGCGCACGGTGTAGCCGAAGCGCTGCCCCTTGGCCTTCCAGGCGAGGTTGTTGCTGGGATGGTTGTCGCGCACGATCACGACCTCGTCGCCCAGCCCCAGTTGCAGGCCCGTTGAGACCCAGTTGTTGGCCTCGCTGGTGTTGCGGGTGATGAGGATCTCCTCGGGGGTGACCCCCAGGAATTCGGCTAGGCGGTCGCGGGTGGGCTCCTTCACCCGGGCCATCTCGCGGCGGAAGCTCGGCACCGGCTCGCGGTCCATGCGCTCGGTGTAGTCGTGCACCGCCTGCAGCGTGCTCGTCGGCGACGGGCACAGGTTGGCCGCGTTCATCACCGACAGCTCGGGCGGCATCAGGAAGCGGGCGCGCACCTCGTCCCAGTCCACTGCCTGGCCGGCTCGGCCCGGGCGGGCGAGGGGCCCGGCAGGTGTCCGCCGCGCGAGGCCTTCGAGCGCGGGATGGCCGAGCAGGGCGGCAGATCCGCCAGCGGCGAAGAGACGGGCGAAGTCGCGGCGATTCATGGATGAAGCAGGCATGGGGCCCTCGCAGTCGTGGGGTTCGGCCGAGTCTGCTCAAATAGTACGTTCGCCACGGCGCGCGCGAAAACGGGCCGGAGCCTTGCGGCCCCGGCCCGTCGGCGCAACGTCCCCGCTGATGTCCCCTACGGGATCAGCTTGTTGGCGAAGTCTCCCGCGCGGAAGATCGAGATGTCGTCCAGCGAAACGTAGTCGCGCAGCGCGGAGTTGACCTCCTCCAGCGTCAGCGCTGCGATGGCCGCTTCCCGGGCGGCGGTGAACTCCATGGTCCGGTTGGTGAACAGGTTGTTGCTGAGTTGGCCGGCCAGCGCGCCGTCGTTCGAGCGGCCGTTCTGCTGCGCGTCCAGGAATCCGCGTTTCGCGGCATCCAGTTCCTCCTGGGTGAACCCCTCCTCCAGCGCCCTGCGCAACTCGTCGCGGAACGCGTCCACCACCCGGTCGCCGTTCTCGGGGGCGAAGATGGCGTAGGTCAGGAACAGCCCGCCGTCGTCGACCGGGGGCACGGCCAATTGCGAACCGACGCCGTAGGAGAGTCCCTCTTCCTGGCGGATGCGGGTCGGCAGACGCGAATTCAGGAACCCGCCGCCCAGCATGAAGTCGGCCATGCGCAGCGCGGGATAGCGGGGATCGTCGTCGCGCATGCGGAAGGAGGTGACGGCCACCATCCAGGCGTTGGCCTTGTCCGGGGTTTCGATGTCCATGGCGACGGTCTCGACCTCGACGTACGGATCCGCGACGCGTTCGTAGGGCTCGGGCGCCTCCCAGCCGCCGAACACCTCTTCCAGCACCGCGAGCGTCTCGTCGGGATCGAAGTCGCCGACCACGGCGATGGTGCCGCCCTCGGCTCCGTAGAAGTCGGACCAGAACGCCCTCGCCTCATCGACCGTCGCCGCGTTCAGGCGCTCGATGTCTTCCTCGAAGGTGGTCGAGTAGCGCGGATGGTCCTCGGGATACTGGTTCAGGTGCCGATTGAAGGCCTCGAAGACCAGCGCCTGGGGCTCCGACTGCTGCTGCTCGATCGCCGCCAGCCGCTCTTCGCGCAGCAGGTCGAACTCGTCGGCATCGAAGGCGGGCTCGCGCAGCACCTCGCCGGCCAGCCGGAGCACGGCCGCCAGGTTCTCGCGGACGGTGGTGAAGGACCCGCCGGCCGACAGCGCCGACCCGCTCACGCTCCCCTGCGCCCGCAGGCGATCCAGTTCGTCGCTGATCTCCTGGCGCGAACGCTCCGTCGTGCCGCGCATCAGCATGGAGCCCGCCAGCGACCCGGCCGTGGCCCGCCCCATGAGCGCGGCCTCGGTGCCGTGGCGGAAGGAGAACTGCACGCTCACGGCGTCGCCGCGGTTCTCCTTGCGCAGCAGCGAGACCTCCACGCCGTTGGCGAGGGTCGTGGTCACCGTGCGTTCGTCGATGTTCGCAGGCGTCGGGTCGAACGCCTCGCCCTCGGCCACGGCCTCGCGGCCGGTGTAGTTGGCGACCAGCGCCGCCACGTCGGGCGGCTCCGGGATCTCGGCCCGGGCCGGCGTCTCTTCCGTCGGGTAGAAGTAGCCGATGGTGCGGTTGGAGGGCTTCAGGTAGGCCTGCGCCACCTGGTGCACTGCGGTGGGAGTGACCTGCTCCAGCCGGTCGCGGTGCAGGAAGAAGAGGCGCCAGTCGCCCATCGAGGCCCATTCGCTCAGCTGCAGCGCGATGCCCTGCGGGTTGTTGAAGGCCAGCTCGATGCCCGACAGGTAGTCGGTCCGGGCCCGTTCCACCTCTTCCTCGGTGGGCGGCGCCTCGACCATCTCGTCGAGGGTGGCGAGCATTGCGGCCGCGGCTTCCTCCAGCGAGTCCTCCTGGCGCACCTGGGCGGCGGCCATCATCACGCCCGGCTCGTTGAGCTGGTAGCCGAAGGAGAACGCGTTCGCCGCCAGCCCGGTCTCCACCAGGTTCTGGTAGAGGCGCCCGGCGGGCCGGGTCGCGAGGACGTGGATCAGCACGTCCACCGCCGCGTACTGCTCGTGGGATCCGGGCGGAACGTGATAGGCGGCCATGGCCATTTGCACGTCGCCAACGCGCCTCAGGGTCACCGTGCGCTCGCCGTCCTGGGCGGGCTCCGCCGTGTAGGTGTCGAACAGCTCGTTCGCCCCGGTCCGGTCGGGACGCGGGATGGCGCCGAATTCCTCGGCCACCAGCTGAATGGCGTACTCCGGGTCGAAGCGACCCGCGATCACCACAAGCGCGTTGTCGGGCTGATAGTACTTGCGGTAGAAGGCCTGCAGGCGCTCGATGGGCACGTTCTCCAGGTCGGCGCGCGCGCCGATGGTGGAGTTGCCGTAGTTGTGCCAGTCGTAGGCCGCCGACATGACGCGCTTCTGCAGCACCGCCACGGGCTGGTTCTCGCCCGACTCCCACTCATTGCGCACCACGGTCATCTCGGACTCGAGATCCTCCTCCGCGATGAACGAGTTGACCATGCGGTCCGCCTCAAGGTCGATCGCCCAGGCCAGATTCTCGTCCGAGGCCGGGAAGGTCTCGAAGTAGTTGGTGCGGTCGAACCAGGTGGTGCCGTTGGGGAACGCTCCGCGCTCCGTCAGCTCGTCGGGGATGTTGGGGTGGTCGGGCGTCCCCTTGAAGACCAGGTGCTCGAGCAGGTGCGCCATCCCGGTCTCGCCGTACCCCTCGTGCCGCGACCCGACCATGTAGGTCACGTTGACCGTGATCTGCTGTTTGCTCTGGTCGGGGAACAGGAGAAACCGCAGGCCGTTGGCCAGGCGGTACTCGGTGATGCCCTCGACGGACGCCACCTCCGTGACGCCTTCCGGCAGCTGCTGCGCCGCTGCGGCCTGGGCGGTCGCGGCCAGGAAGGCGGCGACGGCGGCGGTCCAATGGGGAACATGCCTCACATTCAGCTTCATCAGTCTCTTCTCCAGAAAATGCGCCGGGGTGATTCTCGGACTCGGAAACAGACTTGATACTACGCAGGAGATGGGATGTTCGTTTTCCCAGCGGCGCTGTACGGTGTCGGGCGGCGGACCCTGGCGATCAGCGCTCCAGCAACCCTTGCGCGCGGGTCTCGCGCACCAGCCGGACGAACTCGCGCCGGTAGCCTTCCTCGTCGTTGCCGAGGGATCGCCGCGCCAGCTCGAGAACGTCGCCGAGCGCAAGGTCTCCGACATGCTCCGACGTTCGCAGCAGCATGCCGAAGGCAGCCACCGACGCGGCAAAGCGCAAGTCGCCGGAGCCGTCGCCGCCCCTGTCGAGGAACGCCTGCTGCACGAGAACGCTCTTCGAATCGTCGGGCCGCTTGTAGCGAAGCTGGACGAATCCGAGTTCCCCGGATGCCGCCCGCCCGGTGACGTCCGCGCGGCCGCGATAGCGCAGCGGTGGCGTATCCGCCACATCGGGGCCGTCGATGCCGGACGGTACGATCTCGTAGAGTGCGGTGACGGTATGACCCGCCCCGAGCTCTCCGGCATCCTTGCGATCATCCGCAAAATCCTCCGCGCGCAACGCACGGTTCTCATAGCCGATGAGCCGGTACGCCTGCACCTCGCGGGGATTGAACTCGACCTGCACCTTCACGTCCTTCGCGATGGTGAAGAGGGTGCCGGCGAACTCGCTCACCAGCACCTTGGCCGCCTCGCGCTCGCCGTCGATGTAGGCGTAGCTGCCGTTCCCGTGGTTGGCCAGCTGCTCCATCTTCGAGTCCTGCAGGTTTCCGGTGCCGAAGCCCAGCACGGAGAGGAAGACGCCTGATTCCCGCTCCTTTTCGATGAGACGGATCATCTCCGCATCGCTCGACGGCCCCACGTTGAAGTCGCCGTCGGTGGCGAGGATCACCCGGTTGTTCGCTTCTTCGCTGAAGTTCTCGCGCGCCACTTCGTAGGCGAGCCGCAGACCGGCGCCACCGGCGGTCGAGCCGCCCGCCTCCAGCCTGTCGATCGCGAAGAGGATCTCGCTCTTGTTCTCCCCGGAGGTGGGCGGCAGAGCGAGCCCGGCCTGGCCGGCGTAGACCACGATCGCGACCCGGTCGACGGGCCTCATCTGCGCGACCAGCAGGCGCAGGGACGACTTGAGCAGGGGGAGCTTTGCGGGCGGCTGCATCGACCCGGACACGTCGATCAGGAAGACGAGGTTGCTCGCAGGCAGATCTTCGCCGGCAATGTCCCGGCCCTGGATGCCGATGTGCAGCAGCCTGTGCGCCGGCTGCCACGGCGCGGTGCCCACCTCCGTGGTGATCGAGAGGGGATGGGCGCCCCTGGGCGACGGGTAGTCGTAGGTGAAGTAGTTGACCAGTTCTTCGATGCGGATGGCGTCGATTGGGGGACGCATACCCCGGTCGATGAAGCGCCGCAGGTTGGCGTACGACGCCCGGTCGACATCGATCGCGAAGGTGGAGAGCGGGTTGTCTTCGACGCCGAGGAAGTCCGATTCCTCGATGTGGGCGTAGGATTCGGTGTTGAAGGGCGGCCGGGGAGGCCGGACGGGACCGGCGTCCGCCGAGACCGGTGCGAACCCCGCGCCGGAGACCCGTCTCGCGCCGTCGACGCCCACCGCCTCCCGTACCGCCGGCTGGCCGGAGGGCGGCGGTGGAGCAGGTTGTCCGGACGGTGCGATCCGCATTTCATGCACGAGCGTCATGTCGGCGCCCGGAGTCATCGCCAGATCGACGCGGGTGGTCGGGCCCGAGATGCGAACGGTGCGCTCCAGGCTCTGATACCCCGGCATCTCGGCGCGCACTTCCACCTCGCGTCCGTCCCAGCCATCGCCCGGAAGGATGAAGCTGTACTCGCCCGCATCCCCGGAGAGAACCGAGGTCGTCTGGCCGGTGATGAACACGCGGGCGCCGGTCAGCGGCTCGCCGGTGCCGGCATCGGTGATCCGGCCCGACACGGTCGCGCGCGCGAAACCCAGGGGAGCGAGTGAGGTTTCCGCCGGAGCGAAGAACCACAGGCTCGCGGCGAGAACCCAGGCGAGAGCTGGAACGGGCATGGCATCTCCGAGTCCGGAACGGCTGGCTGCGGGTTCGTTTCCTACTCTGGACGGGCCGATAGTGGTCCGTCGCCGGGCGTCCCGCCGCGGCGGCGTTACCTTGGAGCACGCCAGACCGCTCCCTTCTCGCCAAACGCCACCCATGCAACCCACTTCAGAGCAGTTGGCCCGCCTTGCCGAGGCCGATCCCCGTCTGGGGGCTGCGATGGCCCGGATGCCCGAGTTTCCGGACTTCTCCAGGACCGCCCGCCGCTTCTCCGGCTTCCACTACCTGTGCCGGTCGATCATCTACCAGCAGCTCGCGGGAGCCGCGGCGAAGACCATCTACGGACGCGTGCGCGCCCTCACGCCGGGACCCAACTTTCCCACTCCCGCGGAGTTGCTGGCCCTGCCGGAGGAGGGACTCAGGGGCGCGGGGCTGTCGCGCAACAAGATGCTCGCGCTCACCGATCTGGCGCGCCGGGTGGAGTCCCGGTCGCTCCGCCTGCGCGGCGTCTGGCGGCTTTCGGACGACGAGATCGTCGAGCGGCTGACCGAGGTGCGCGGCATCGGCGTCTGGACCGCGCAGATGTTCCTCCTCTTCAAGCTGGGACGGCTGGACGTGATGCCGGCGACCGACCTCGGGGTGCGGGAGGGCCTGCGCCGGCTGGACGGACTCGACGAACGGCCCGCGCCGAAGGCCGTGCTGGAGCGCTCGGAGGCGTGGAGGCCGCTCCGGTCGGTGGCGAGCTGGGTGCTCTGGCGCCTGACCGACACGCCGGGGGCCTGAGGGAGTGATGGGGCACGACCGGTTGCCGCGCTCCCGGGTTTCTTCGGAATATGTGTTGCACATCCCAATCATCCCCTGAGAACGGAACCCCATGCCCGTCTACCTTCAGTACTACTTCTGGCTGATCGCCGTCTCGCTGTTCTGCTTCCTGCTCGAGCGGCTCTGGCCCTGGCGCAGGGAGCAGCGCGCGCTGCGGCGGGGCATCTGGCAGGATCTGTTCTGGCTTGTGTTCAACGGGCACTACCTCGGGGTGCTGCTGGCGATGCTGACGGGCCGGCTCGTGCAGGCCTTCAACGGCATGCTGTTCGAGATGGGCCTGCCGGTGCCCGAGTCGCTGGCGCTGGTCACGTCGCAGCCGCTCTGGCTCCAGTTCGTGGTGTTCTTCGTGGTGAAGGATTTCGTGGAGTGGAACATCCACCGGCTGCTGCACCTGACGCCGTGGCTGTGGGAGTTCCACAAGCTCCACCACAGCATCGAGGAGCTGGACTGGATCGGGAACTTCCGTTTCCACTGGGGCGAGGTGGTGGTCTACAAGACGCTCTCGTACCTGCCGCTGGTGGTGCTGGGCGTGGATGGGACCGTGATCCTGCTGATGGCCATCGTGAGCACGCTGATGCAGGACCTCAACCACTCCAACCTGCGCATCGACTGGGGGCCGCTCCGCTACCTGTTCAACTCGGCGAAGATGCACGTGTGGCATCACGACGTGGTGCAGCACGGAAGGGGCGGTCAGAACTTCGGCATCGTGCTGAGCGTGTGGGACTGGATCTTCCGCACCGCCTACTGGCCGGCCGACCAGGAGCAGCCCGAGCGGCTCGGCTTCGAGGGGATGGAGGAGACGTATCCGCGCTCGCTGGCGGCGCGGCTGGTGTATCCGTTCGTGAAGTGGCGTCGCTGATGCCCGACGGACGGTAGCGCCCGCCGATGTCCACAGACGGGAAGGAAGGACAGTTCTCGTTCGATCTGGAAGGGGAGCTGGCGCGGGCGCCGATCCGCGACGAGGCCGATCTCTCCCCCGGCGGCCGGACCGGCCTGGACGGGGCTGCCGCGCTGGTGCGCTCGCTCGCCCGCTTTTACGCCCGGCACCCCCTCGACCGCAAGGTGATCGTGTGCCGGACCGGCGGCGAGGGCCGCGAACTCCTGCGCCAGCTCGCGCTCCGCGCCGGCTCGTGGGTGGGGTTCGAGGCCACCACCACCCGCATGCTCGCGATCACCGTGGCCGGGCCCGCACTGGCCGCGCGCGCGATCCGGCTCACGGACGCCTTCGACGAGGAGGGGCTGCTCGACGAGGCCATCGACGAAGTGCTGCTCGGGGGCGAGGAGGACGCACACGCGCGGCTGGCCCGGGGGGCGGGGATGCGGCGGGCGCTCGCCCGCGCGGTGACGACCCTGCGACTGGCCGGAGTGCGGGCCGGCAAGCTCGCCGGCGCGCCGCTGGCCGATCCCGCCAAGGCACGCATCCTGTCCCGCGTCCTGGCCGCGTACGAGGAGCGGTTGCGGCGACGCGACCTGACGGATACGGCGGGCGTCTACGGGGCGGCGGCATCGGTGCTGCGGTCGGGCGAGGAGGCCGACCGGGCGGGCGCTGAAGCTGGCCGGACGGGCGCTGAAGCTGGCCGGACGGACGCGCTCGCGAACCAGCGCGTCTACCTGGCGCCGGGAATCGAACGCCGCGGGCTGGCCGGCCGCTTCCTGTCCGCGCTTCAGCGGCGGGGCGCTGAGGTGCTCGAGGCGGATCCGGTGCGGGGGCTGGCGGTCCCAGGTTCCCTGGTGTGGCGCGCGGCCCGGGAGGGAGCCGGCCGCCTTTCCCACCTGCACGACGTGGAAGGAGCCCCGGCCACCATCGAAGGGGATGCACCCCCCGACTCGCCAGACCCGGGCGCCACCCTGGACATCTTCGTGGCCAACAGCGTCGAAGCCGAGCTGCGCGAGGTGATGCGGCGGACGCGCGAGCGCGGCCTGGGGTGGGACGAGGTCGAGATCGTGGCCACGGACCCGGGCGTGTACGGCTCCGCGCTGCACGCGCTCGCGGAGCGGATGGGCGTTCCGGTGACCTTCGCCGCGGGACTGCCGGTGGAACGGACCCGGCCCGGCCGGGTCGCGGCGGCGTACTTCCGCTGGATCGAGGGCGGCTTCGATGCCGGGGTGGTGCGCACCCTGCTCTACGCGAGCGACCTCACCGCGCCCCGGCCCAACGAATGGATCCGCGGAGCCACGCTCGCCCGCCGGCTGCGTTCGCTGCGCATCGGGTGGGGACGCGACCGCTACCTCCCGGCCATCGAGTGGGCCCTGGCGGAGGTCGACGACTATCGCGCCGGGAAGTACGAGTCGGACGAGCAACTGGAGCGCCGCAAGCAGCGGACCCGCCGCGAGCTCCGAGGACTGCGCGGCCTGCTGGCTCCCGCGCTCGCCGCCACGCCCACGGTCTCCATGGACTCCGGGACGGGAGGCGCCCCGGTGTCGCCGTCGCAGGTGGCCCGCGGACTCCGCCGCTTCCTGGCCCGCACATCCCCGGGGACCTCCGTTGACGACACCGCGCTCGAGCGCATGGCCCACACCCTCGAGCGCATCGAGACGGCTCTCGTCCGCCAGACCGACTACCGCGCCGCCGCCGCCATCGTGCGCCGCCACATCGCGTTCCCGGTCCCCGCCCCGCGCGCCGAGGGGAGCGCGCCGTGGAGTTCGGCGGGTGGGGCGCTCTACCTGACCGACATCGGCAACGGCGGCCGGACGGGCCGGCGCGCCACCTTCGTGGTCGGCCTCGACGCCCACCGCCTGGGCGGCTCGGCCACCCAGGACCCCTACCTGCTCGACCGCGACCGCATGCAGCTGGCCGGCTCCGACCTCCCACTCTCCACCGACCGCATCCGGGAGCGGCGCTTCCGGCTGGCGGCGCTCCTCGCCCGCCTGCGTGGTTCCGTCTGCCTGAGCTACGCCGCCTGGGATCCGGCGGAGGCGCGCGCGGTTTCGCCCTCCGCGGAACTCCTGCAGGCCTTCCGGCTCATGCGGGACGATCCCGCGGCCACCTTCGAGGACCTGGAGACGCACGTGCGCGAGCGCGCCGGGCTCGTCCCCCGGCGCCCGGTGCGCCTCGATGCCACCGATGTCTGGCTGGGGTCGCTCGAAAGGAATGGCCGCCTTCTGGACGGCGAGGCGATGGTTCGGGAGGCCTTCCCTCTCATCGGGGCCGGATTGCGGGCGCGCGACGCCCTGGCCGGCGATGTGGTGACCGCCTTCCACGGCCAGACCACCCCGCGCCCGGAACTCGACCCGCGCAGGAATCCCGAACTCGCGGTATCCGCCAGCGCGCTGGCCGCGCTGGGCGCCTGCGCGAAGCGCTACTTCTACGGCTACGTGGCGCGGGTTTGGCCACCGGACGATCCCGCCTACGATCCCGAGGGCTGGCTCGACGCCCTGGGGCGCGGGAGCATCCTGCACCGCGTGTACGAGCGGGCGCTGACCGAGGCCCGCAACGAGGACATCGGCTACCACGAACCGGCGTTCGAGAGCCTGGTCGCGGCGATCCTGGACCAGGAAGTCGGCCTCGCGGTACGCGAGGTGCCGGCTCCAAGCGATGCCGTGCGCGCGCGCGAGCTGGAAGGGCTGGCGCGCGACGCGGAATCGTTCGTCGACATGATCCGGCAGAGTCCGCCCGCCTGGATCGCCACCGAGCGCGCCTTCGGGCTCAGGGGCGAGGACCCGCTTCCCTTCCCGACGCCCTCCGGCGACGTGCTGGTGCGCGGCGCGATCGACCGCATCGACAGGCTGGCGCGCGGGTTGCGGGTGGTGGACTACAAGACCGGCGGCACCTTCAGCTTCGCCAGCAAGAGGGGCATCTGGGACGGCGGGAGGCGGCTGCAGCATGTCATCTACTCGGCGGTCGCGAGCCGGTTGCACGACGCACGGACCCTGGCCATGGAATACCACTTCCCCACGCGCAAGGGCGAGAACCAGACGCGCGCCTACTCCGCCGACGACCTGATCGCCGGGCCCGAACTCGTCGCCCGCCTCCTCGACAGGGTCGCGGGCGGCCATTTCCTCCCCACCGACGACTCCGGTGACTGCCGGTTCTGCAACTACCAGGCGATCTGCCGTGTGCGCGAAACCGACTTCGGCGCCAACTCCCAGCTGGCGGAGTGGGTGATGGAGCGCATCGGCGACGCCCCCGAACTCGCCGGACTGCGCGCGATCCGCAACTGGGACCACGAGGGGGCCGGGTTCCTGCACGCGCTCGAAGCCCGGGCCAAGCGTGGAAACGCGTCATCGTGAGCGCGCCGGAAGCCTCCCGCGCGGACCTGGACCAGCGACCTGCGCCCGTCGACGAAGACCAGCGCCAGCGCGTTCGCACCGAACTGCGCACCAGCTTCCTGGTCGAGGCCGGCGCCGGCTCCGGCAAGACCACGCTCCTCGTCGACCGGATGGTGGCGCTGGTCGAGAGCGGTGAAACGGAAGTGGCCCGGATCGCGGCCGTGACCTTCACGCGAAAGGCGGCGGCGGAGCTGCGGGAACGATTCCAGGTGGCGCTCGAGCGGCGCTACCGCGAGGCCCGCCCCGATCCGGCCGAAGGCGAGAGGGCGGCCCGGCTCCGCGACGCAATCGACGGCGTCGACCGCGCGTTTCTGGGCACCATCCACGCCTTCTGCGCGCGTCTGCTTCGCGAACGCCCCATCGAAGCCGGCCTCGACCCGGAGTTCCAGGAGGCGCAGGAGGCCGAGACCCAGCTCCTGCAGGAACGCTTCTGGACGAGCTTCGTCGAGCGCATCATCTCCGACTCGGATCCCCTGGTAGAGGAGCTGGCGGGCGCGGGGCTCCGGGTGGACCAGTTGCGCAAGGCCTTCGACCAGATGGTCGAGAACCTCGATGTCGAGTATCCCGCCGACCCTGTCGCCGCGCCGGGGCCCGAGGAGGCGCGCGGGGTGCGCCGCGTGCTGGAGAAGCTGCTCGACCGGGCCCTCGCCCTGATGCCGGATGATGAGCCGGAACGCGGATGGGATGCGACCCAGCAGATGGTGCGCTCTCTCCGCTACACGCGCCGTTTCCGCGGATGGGACGATCTTGCGGCGCTCTTCGATGCCGCCGAGAAGATGTCCTCGCGAAAGGGCTTCACGCTCAACCGGTGGCCACAGCCGACCCCGGAAGGCTCGGCCGAGGTCAAGCGGCTGAGGGACGAACTCGCTGTCCTGGGAAGCGAAGACGGTCCGATCCGCAAGCATCTCGACCGCTGGCTGGCGCATCGCTATTCGATGGCGATCAGGCTGGTGCGGCGGGCGGCCATAGAGTTCGCCGAAGAGCGTCTGCGCATCGGACTGCTCAGCTTCCACGACCTCCTGATGCTGACGGCGCAACTGCTTCGCGAGCATCCCGAGGTGCGCCGGGATCTGGGGGAACGCTACCGATACGTCCTCATCGACGAGTTCCAGGACACCGATCCCATACAGGCGGAGCTGCTTTTCCTGCTCGCATCCGAGCCCGAGCCGCGGGCGGGGGATGCCGGACCCCGGCCGGCCGACTGGCACACCGTGGTTCCGCGCCCCGGCGCGCTCTTCGTCGTCGGGGATCCGAAGCAGAGCATCTATCGCTTCAGGCGCGCCGACATCGCCGTCTACAACCAGGTGCGCGCGCGCTTCAAGGAGTTCGGCGCGGTCCTCCGGCTCATCACCAACTTCCGCTCGCGCCAGACCGTTGCCGACCTGGTCAACGACGTCTTCGACGATCCCGCCCGCTTCCCCCGGGAGGAAACCGACCGCCAGGCGTGCTTCGCGCCCATGGTGCCCTACCCGCGAGCACCCAACGGGCCGGAGGGGGTGTTCCACTACCAAGTGCCGAAGGCACGGCGCAATGCGGACGCGGCACGGCTCGAAGC
>VYDD01000049.1:14965-17650 GCA_009843625.1 Gammaproteobacteria bacterium
CGGCTCGACAGCGGCGAACGCACGGCGGGCGACTTCCTGGTGCTGACCCGGAAGAAGGCCCACCTGGACGCGTACGCCCGCGCGCTCGAGGAACGCAACGTGACCATCGAGGTCTCAGGGGCGCAGGCCGGACCGGAGGAGGAGTTGCGCGAGCTCGTCCTCCTGCTCGAGACCCTCATCGACCCGGGAAACCCCGTGAACGTCGTGGCGGTGCTCACCGGGCTCTTCTTCGGCCTCGACCACGAGCAGCTCGCGCAGCATGCCCTGGCCGGAGGCAGATTCGACTTCACCTCCAGCCCCCGGGACCGGGATCGGGACGAGGATGGCTCTGGCGGGGACACGCCCGCCCGGGAGGTGGCGGAGGCGATCGCGACGCTGCACGAATGGTGGAAGGAGAGCCGCCGCGAGCCCGCCGACATCGTCATCGGTCGTCTGGTGGACCGGCTGGGGCTGATGCCCTTCGTCGCGAGCAGCACGCTCGGCACGCTGCGGGCGGGGATCATGGCCTACGCGCTGGACTCGGTGCGGGCGGAGGCCCTGCGGGGCAACGCGTCGCTCGCCGGGGCCGTCGAGGCGCTGCAGGCGGCGCTGGAGTGGGAGGACGCGGAAGCGCCCTTCGATCCTGGCCACGGCGATGCCGTGCGGGTCATGAACCTGCACAAAGCCAAGGGCCTCCAGGCTACCGTCGTCGTGCTCGCCAACCCCGCGCAGACCGTCTCCCACACGCGACGGCTGGATGCCCACACCCGCCGCGGCGCGAAAGGCGGGGCGGAAGCGTTTGCGGCCGTCACCGCGCCCGCGGGCCCCTTCAGTTCATGGACGCTCGCGCAGCCGCTCGATTGGTCCGCGCTCGCCCAGGAGGAGGTGCGGTTCCTGGAGGCCGAGGAACAGCGCATCCTCTACGTGGCGTGCACACGCGCGCGCGAAGAACTGGTCGTCGCGCGCAAGCACGGGAAGTCGTGCTGGGGCATCTTCGACGGATGGCTGGACCGGAACGCCAAGGCGCTGCAACTGGCGGCGGACGTGCCGCGGTCGCGGGAGCGCATGGCCCGAAGCGCCGAGGACCTGCTGGCGGAAACGGTGGCGGCCGAGGCCGGGATGGCCGAGGGGGCCCGGCCGTCGTACGAGTTCGCGTCCATCACCGAGTTGGCGAAGGCCGGCGAGGAGGAAATGGGCGAAGCCGACGGCGCGGCTGACGCAGATGAAGCCGTAGCGCAGGATATGGTCAAGCCTCGGACCGAGGACGGCGGGGCGGAGCCGGTTCGGGGCGAGGACGCCGCCACGGAGCCGGCGCAATCCGATGACCCCGCGACTCCCACCCTGCGGGACCGCACGACCCTTCGCGGCTACGCGTGGGGCAGCGCCGTGCACGGCACCCTCGCGGCCGCGGCCCAGGGAGTCGAGGGCGAGGCGCTCGAGTTCGTGGCCCGGGCGCTGCTGGTGGAGCACGAGCGTCCACTGGACGAGCGCGGCGCACCCGCAGAACTGGTTGAACTCATGTCGATGGTGGGGCGCGTGCGCGCATCCGAACTCTGGCGCCGTGCCGAGCGCGCCGACATGCGCCAGCCCGAAGTGCCCTTCGCGGTGGAGCTACCGGCGGAGAACGGCGGCATCCCCCGCCTTGTGGAAGGCGTGATCGATCTGGCCTTCCGCGAGGCCGACGGCTGGGTGATCGTGGACTACAAGACCGACGTGGGCGACGACCCCGACTTCCCGGCGCGCCGGCGCACTTATCGCCGCCAGGTGGACCTGTATGCGGAGTGCTGGGAGCAGGTCACCGGTGAGCCCGTCAAGGAGAAGGCGCTCCTGTTCACGACCATGGAGAAGGAGGAACGGTGGTAGCTCCCATTCGCATCCGCTTCATCGGCTGCGGCGACGCCTTCGGCAGCGGCGGACGGCTGCAGACCTGTCTGTGCGTCGAGTCGGACACCCATCGCTTTCTGATCGACTGCGGCGCCTCGGCGCTGGTGGGGCTCAGAAAGTTCGGCGTCGATCCGAACGCCATCGACACCGTGCTCGTGACCCACATGCACGGCGACCACTACGCCGGCATCCCCTGGCTGGCGCTCCAGCGGGCGGCCGCGGGGGTGAAGCGACCCCTTGGGGTCGTCGGTCCCGAAGGCACCGCCGCACGCCTGCCGCGGCTGGCCGGCCACCTCTTCCCGAGCGCGTCCCCGCGCCCGGACCGCTTCAACCTCGCAATTCGCGAATACGCTTCCTTCCGCCCCACGACCCTGCCACTCGCCTGGCCCAGCGGGCTGACCGTGACCGGCTTTCCCGTGACCCACGTCCCCGCGACCAACCCGCACGCACTCCGCATCGAGGTGGAGGGCAAAGTCATCGTCTTCTCGGGTGACACGGCGTGGGACGATCACCTCATCGATGCCGCCGCCGGCGCCGATATCTTCATCTGCGAGGCCTGGAGCCTGCGGCCGCGCGCGCCTGTCCACCTCGACATCGAGACGCTGCGGGCCCGGCGCGCGGACATCGATTGCGAACGCATCGTGCTCACGCATATGGGCGACGACGTGCTCGCCGCGCTGCCCATCGAGGGCTTCGAGGCTGCGGACGACGGGATGGTGATGGAGGTTTAAGGGGGGGTGCGACCGTGCTCCGGGAACGGCGCAAATCCCAACGGAATCGGCGCAAAACACCTATTGAATACACTTGCGAGCCCTCTATGGT
>VYDD01000049.1:17660-17964 GCA_009843625.1 Gammaproteobacteria bacterium
TATTGAAGCGCCTCGCCACGGAGAACCGGGGCTCGCGTGCCCATCCCGATCAAGTGAGCATCGACGATGAATCTTGATTCCATTCTCGGGGTTGCCACGATCATCCTCGCCATCATCACAGCCGCCGTCGCGCTGGCTGCCGCTCTCGTACCGGGCCTGCGCGCGATGCGGCAGGAAATGAGCAAACTCGGCGAGCGCATGACTCGGCTGGAAGAGCGAATGGCCCGACTCGAAGGCTGGTTCGGCGGATTCCTGCAGGGGAAACGGGAAGCGGACGTCTAGCCGTCTTGCGCTCTCCCCAACG
>VYDD01000414.1 GCA_009843625.1 Gammaproteobacteria bacterium
CGGCTCCCCGAATGCGGGTAGCTGACGCTCACCGGCCCCGTGAATGCGGATAGCTGACTCGCCGGAGCAACCTCACGCGAACGGGACAGTTGAAGTTGCAGCCCTGTGACGTCACATTTCCCGACATGAGAACCGTCGGCGTGCGAGCCCTAAAGAACCGGCTCAGCGAGTACTTGCGCCTGGTGCAGGCCGGGGAATCCCTTGCCGTGACGAACCGTGGCGTCGTCGTGGCTCGCCTGGTCCCGCCCGATGTCCGAGGCGAGACTGCCGAAGACGTGTTTGAGCGGAAGGCCCGCGCAGGAGAAATCCGGCCGGGAAAACGCAACCAGCCCTACCGCTATCCGCCGCCGCCCGGTCGCCTGTCAGAGGAGGCGATCCTGAAAGCGCTCGATTGGACGCGCGGCGAGCGGTGACCCAGTACGGGCACTTCTTCGGACAGTCTGCAGGACAACCCACTGGACAATCCGCCGGACAGCTCACGGGACAGTCTTCAGGACAAGTCACCGGACACTGCGCGGGACAACCCGCGCAACAGTCTGGCGCTCAGAACTACGGCCTCCTCAGCCAAGATCCCGGAACTCATGCCGACCCTCGCGACTTGAGATCACAATCTGTGATGTCAGGTTGTGGTGTCCTGTCCGTCGGCCGAGACCGATCGGTCTCGGGTCAGGCGCGCACCCACCGGCCCGTCAGAATCGCCAACCCTCCGCGGTCATGAATTCCTCGAGGGACATGCAGGCGATGTCGAAGTGGGAGCAGATGTTCCCGATCTTCGCGCCCCCCGGCTCGCTCTTCTCCATGGTCACCACGGTTCGGTGAAACACGCCCGCGTGGGCGACCACGAAGGGGTCGGCGTTGGTGCCGCCACGCAGCAACGTCTTCTTCCCGATGTTGGCCTGGAAGTGGGTGACCTCGAAGATGCGGCGCACGAAGTTCCCCTCCGCCGCCGTGGGCGGCGGGAACAGATGAGGATGCCTGCGCTTCCACTCGATGAGCTCCTTGATTGGGCCGCGGTCGATTTCGCGGCCCACCTCGCGCGTCGAAGTCACGCGCTCCTGCCGGACAAGTTCGTCGAACTCTTCCCAGAGCGTCGGGAACCGGCTCCGGTAGTAGGCGCGGAAAAGCTGAGAGAGCGGTGACGTGTCGAAGACGTAGGTCAACCGGCGTAGAGGAGCCGTTCCAGCTTGGGAATCCGGGCCGGCTTCACACCCAGCGCATCAGCGAGGCCGTTTTCGTCGAGGCGGTTGCGGTAGTACGCGGCAAACGCCATATCGAGGTAGTGGGTTCCTAGGTAGGTGACCAGCGTTCGGTTCGAGTTTCCGCCCGCGCCCGACTTGGCGGGTGGCACATTCCATCGCTCGCGGGCGTCGCGGTACGCCTCCAGGGTGATCCAGCCATGGTCGAGGAAATGCCGATACACCATTTCCCGGCTCAGGTTGAGGTCTCCGGCGATGCGGGTGGCGGTGGACTCGGTTGGCTCGTCGTCCGCCATCAACCGGTCCAGTTCCCCAGGAGGCAGGAGGAGGTCGGCCGCGAAGCGGTTGCATTGGGTCTCCACGTTCCGGCTCGCGGTGGGCAGGCGATCCAGCACGTCCGGGGGTACCGGATCGAGGCCGCTGGTCTCGTGCAGCAGGTGTCCGAGTTCATGGAACAAGGTGAAGATCTGCCGAGTGGCGCTCCGGGAGCTGTTCACATAGATGACCGGGAGTTCGGCGTCGTAGAGCGAGAAGCCGCAGTAGTCGTACTGACGGAAGGCGTCCTTGAATACAAACACGCCGGCGTCGTGGAGCGCGTCGCGCCATCCCCGGAACGCCTCGGCCGGGTCAGCCCACGCGCGCTGGTCGTTCAGCGAGACTCCGAGCGTCGCCCGCACCTCCGCGGGATCGGGCTCCTTGTTCTGGAAGGTTCGGAGAATGGGGCGCTCAGCCGGACTGCGGCCCTCGGTGAGCTCGACGAGGCTGAGGTGGAAGGCTTGGGCCTTCCGCACCAACAGGTGCATGCGAGGTGGCAGCGTCGCGAACTCGCGATCCGGCAGGGTCCGGAAAGAGCGCGACGGCTCCGGCACGTCAGGCGGCTCCGGGAAGAAGAGAACGGACACCGGTACGCCAAAGCGGAGGGCGACCGACTCCAACTGGACGTAGGTGGGGGCCTTCTGGCGGGACTCCCAGGCGCGAATGTCACGGAAATACAGCTCCGCCGCTTCCAGTGAGTATCCGGCGCGCTTGCGCGCCCAGCGGATCAGCTTGGGGTTGATCGCCATGCGGTCGGAGGTCATGGGGATTCGGCGTCGGACCGTAGGGGAAGTGTTGCTCGCCGGTCCGATGGAGGCGGAGGGTAACGGAATCCTCCCGAGGTAGACCGGCCCCCTACCAGACCAGGAACGCCCCGCGTTCCCTTAGATCCCGCCGCCGCCGCTCGTAGTCCGGCATGACCCGCCCGACCGCCTGCCAGTAATCCTGGCCGTGCCCGCGGTGCCGCAGATGCACCAGCTCGTGCACGACGACGTAGTCGACCAACCGCATCGGCGCCTGGATGATCCGCCAGTTCAGCCGGATGGTCCCCGCCTGGTCGCAACTGCCCCAGCGCTTCGCCTGGCTCACCACCTTGACCCGCGGCATCGGGACCCCGGCCTTCGCGTGCCACGCCTCCACTCGCTCCGGCAGCCGTTCCGCCGCCCGCCGCCGGAACCACGACACCAACCCCGCGCGGACCCGAGCCGCATCCCCCGACCCCCCGGGCGCGGGCACGCGCAGCCAGCCGCCCCGCAGCTTCGCGCTTCCCGTCTCGCCCGCGTCCACCTTCAGCCGGTAGTGGCGGCCCAGATACCGCACGCTCTCGCCGCTCACGAACTCGCGCGGCGACAGCAGGGGCCCATGCGATTCGGCACGCCGGATGCGCCGCGCGATCCATTCCGCCTTCCGGCCCACGATCGTGTCCAGCCGGTCGGTGCCGACGCGTTCCGGGGCCACGACCAGGATGCTTCCCGCGGGGTCCACGGTCACGGCGATCGTCTTCTTGCGCCGCGCGCTGCGGCGGATCGTGTACGACAGCTCGGTCCCGCCCCAGGTCACGGCGGAGGTCTCGAGCCCGGTCATCGGCCGGTCCGCACCTTGGTCAGGTCCACGATCTCCGAGGCGAGGCGCTCCACGGAATCGGGTTCCATCCCGCTCCCGCGCAGGTGCCGCTTGATCTTGCTGCGCATCTGCCGCTGCACGTCGTCCTTCTCCCACCAGTCCACGATGTCCGTGAACGGCGCGACGGATTCGTCGATGAGCGAAGCCAGGTCGCGGTTGGCGCCGTCGTAAGGCTCCCTCTTCTCCTCCACCATCATCGGCCGAGCCTGCTCCAGCAGTCCGTAGATCGCGAACCCCCGGGCCTCGAGCCCCATGTCCTTCGCCCGGGACTGCTCTCCCTGCAGCTCCTCCTTGAGGCTCGCGAAGAGCTTGAGCTGCTCGGCGGCGTCGAGCCGCTCCAGCCGGTGCTGCTCGATGATCTCCTCGAGCCGCTTGCGCAGCGACTCGTAGAAGACCGGGTTCTCCTCCACCCGAACGTTGATCTCGTGTCGGATGGCGTGCTCCATCTCGCTGGCCTTCGCGTCGTCCGTCCTCAGCGCGTCGACCTTCTCGTCGAACTCCGCCGAGAAGAGCTGGACCTCCTTGACCAGGATCTCGATCCCGTCCGCGGCCACGGCGTCCGCGATCAGCTTCCGGACCTTCTCGCCGCAGCCCGAGAGGTCGAGCCGGCTGTCCCGGTAGCGCGCGCTCGCGGCCCCGCGGATCTTGCCCAGCCAGCGGAGGTCGGCCCCGTAGGGCAGGGCGCGCGGGTCCGGCAGCAACATGTCCATGGACTGGCTGAAGCGGCGGAAGGCGAGATCGAACTCGGCGCGGACGTCCTCGGGCTCCAGAACGCGCACGCAGGCATCGAGATCGTCCTTGTCCTCAGCCGGCTGGAAGAAGCGCATCGCCGCCGCGTGGCGGCTCTGTAGCCGGGGGAGCTCGTCCACGTTCGGGGTGAGCGCTCCCTGGACGTCGGCGGTCGAGAACACCGCGAGCGCTTCGGCCAGCTTCACCGACACGCCCCAGTAATCCACGACGAGGCCGTAGGTCTTCTCGTCGCCCGAGGGGCGGTTCACCCGGGCGATGGCCTGGAGCAGCGAGTGCTCCCGGAGCGGCGCGTCGAGATACATGACCTGCTCGACCGGCGCGTCGAAACCGGTGAGCAGCATGTCGCAGACGACGAGGATGGACAGCGGGTCGTTCTGGTCCTTGAAGCGCTCGATCAACTGGTCCTGCTGCTGCTTGCTCAGGTGCCAGCGGGCCAGGCGCTCCTCGTCGTTGTGGCCGGCGGACATGATGAGGGCCGATTCGGGGCCGTTCAGGCGATCCAGGGCTTCCTTGTAGGTGACCGCGGCGTGGCGGCTCGTCGCGACGACCTGGGCCTTGAAGCCGTTCGGGGCGATGAACTGCGTGAAGTGGTCGATGAGGTCGAGGCAGACCGCCTCGATGCGGCGGGGCGCGGCGGCGATCGCCTGCTCGGTGGCGTAGCGCTGCTTGATCGCGGCCCGTTCGTCGTCGGTCCGGTCGGCGAACACGTGGTCGAACACCTTGTCGATGGTCTGGCCGATGATCTGGAGTTCCGGGAGCCGGCTCTCGTAGAAGATCGGGACCGTCGCCTTGTCCCGGACGGCCTGCTCGATGGTGTAGGTGTCGATGTAGGGACCGAAGGTGCGGAGCGTGCTGCGGTCCTTCTTGTCGATCGGGGTGCCGGTGAACCCGAGGAAGCAGGCGTTCGGCAGCGCCTGCCGCATGTTGGCGGCGAGGCTCTTGTACTGGGTCCGGTGGGCTTCGTCGACCATCACGAAGATGTTGGGTGCTTCGGAGAGGGTGGGGTGGACGGACCGGTCGCGGGGGGTATTGGAGGCGGTGATTTCCTGGAACTTCTGGATCGTGGTCATCACCGTCTTGCCAGTCGGGTGTTTCAGGATCCGCCGCAGGTCCCGGACGCTGTCCGCGCGTTCCGGGTTCGGGAAGCCGCAGGCGGTGAAGACGCCGGCGATCTGGCCGTCGAGCTTCGTCCGGTCGGTGACGATGAGGATGGTGGGTTGCTGCTGGAAGGGATCGCGGCGCAGTTTGAGCGCCAGCCAGAGCATCGTCAGGCTCTTGCCCGAGCCCTGGGTGTGCCAGACGACGCCGCCCCGGTCGCTTGGTTTTCTTGCGGTCCTGATTCGGTTCATCGCCTCGTTCACGGCGATGAACTGCCGGTAGCGGGTCAGCTTGCGGGCGGTCCGGCCGCTCTCGACCTCGAAGACGACGAAGTCCCGGACGATGTCGAGGAGGTTGTGGGGCTCGAGGAGTCCGTAAAGGAGGGTGTCCTGGGGTTTCGGGGGGTGTCCGAGTTTGTTTTCCAGTTGGTCGGGGGTTAGCGGGTAGGGCTCCTTCCACTCGAGGAAGAACCGTTCCGGGGTGCCGACGGTGCCGTAGACGGCGCGTTCGCCGCAGGTTCCGACGAGGATCTGGGCCGTTTCGAAGAGCTTCGGCGCCCCCTGGTTCTTCCAGCGCGAGCCCAGTTCCTGGTAGCGGTGGAGCTGCTGGACCGCTTCGGACTTCCAGCCGTCGCCAATCGTGGGGCTCTTGCACTCGATGATCGCGAGCGGGAGGCCGTTCACGAAGGCGACGACGTCGGGGATGGTGTGTTTCTTCGATCCACGGACGCGGTACTGCCGGGTGACGATCCACTCGTTGTTGTCCGGGTCGTCGAAGTCGAAGAAACGGACGGTGTGGCTCTTCCGTCCGTCGCCGCGGTCCTGTTCCAGGGCGATGCCGTAGGTGAGGGAGGTGTAGAGGGTCTCGTTGGCTTCGGTGAGGCTGGTGGCGGGGATTTGGGTGATCGCTTTGACCGCGGCGGCGACGTTGGTTGCGGAGAGCCAGGGGTTCAGGCGCTTGAGGGCGTCGGCGAGGCGGGTTGCGAGGATGGCCTCCTTGAGGCTTGGGCGTTCCTGTTCGAGGTCTTCGGGCGGGACGTAGGTGTACCCGAGGGACTCAAGGAGTTCGACCGCGGGGTTCTCGGAGAGGTGGAGTTCGTCCCAGCCGGTCGCCTTCGGGGTCATTCGGGTTCGGGGTTGGGAGTGACGCGGAGTTCGCCGGTGAGAAGGACGGACATGAGGGCGGCTTTGAGTTCTCGCAGCTGCGCTTGTTGGCGTGTCTCTGAGGCAATTCGGTCGTCTAGGCACTCTAGGACATTCGCGATTTCCTCCTGTTCCGATAGGGGGGGAAGCAGTATCTGGAGCTGTCGAAAGATGGGCATGTACACCGTCTTGTGCGTACTGCCAGCCATCAGTCGCCTCCATTCTGGCTGCATATGCCGGAACAGCTGCATCAGATATCGATTGTGCAAGCGGGGCCCGCAGATGTAGTTGGCGAAGTCCTGAGTGGTGGACATTTCTCGCGCCATGATGGTGCTCTTGCCGACCGTGGCCGTGCGGGAAAACACCACAGTACCTCCGGGCAAGAGCCGGGCAGATGAATTGCGGAGCCCCAAATCGCTAATTGTGTGCTTCGTTTCGGCTATCTCTGGCTCGTCAAGTGACGCGGTATCGTGGAGCGATATCCAAGGTATGGAACCGTTCCAGTACTCCGGGTTCCTTCGGCTCGGTGTGTGACCACTCTCAAGCTTGGCCACAGACACGATAGGAACTAGTGCCCAACTCTCGGGGATTCGCTCTAGATTCGATGCAACGCGTCCGAATCGCCAGCCCAACAATGGCTTGGACCTTCTATGTTTCCCGGGGACTCCTTGTGTGAAGAGTGTCCGCATCAGGCCGCGCCGGACGACATGCACCTGATCGATGATTGCTTGCGTCTTCCCAATAGCCTCGTCCATCGAGGAGAGGATCAAGGCAATCTTGCGCTGTTCCAGCAGGGGCGGCACCAGAACACGCAGCGACTTGAGGGCGTTTAGGTCAATGTTGCGGAGTCCCGTGGATCCTTGGACGCTGTTCCAAATGTCATTCTGCACGGGCCGAGAACTCAGCAGCCTATAGAGAAACTCACCATGCATCTGTCGACCAGATGGCCTTGCCCCGATTAGGAAGCTGGCAAAGAGGAAGTTCCTCGGTTCAGCCACATACACACAGTTTCCCACGCGCTTCGGGTTGCCGTTAGAGCCGACGAGAAGCGTGCATCCCGCACGAACTTGCGCTTTCTTCTTCTGGTCTTGGGTTACGCCATCGACGTAGATCAGGTCCGTCAATCGGAGAGTGTCCTGGACATTCGGGATTCGCAACACAGGAGTACCGTCAGGTGTGGGATCGCGGCGTTCCTGTGACTTCTTCCACGAGATCCCACGACTGAACGTGCAGATGTTCTTTATGGCAGTGAGCGACCAGCCGTGCGGAGTAGTTGTTCTAGCGCTCATATCCCAACTCAGTCAGATAGCTGTTCATCATGGCTTCCGCGGCTGAGCGCTCCTCCTCGAAGAGCCGGAGTTCTCTGACTGCGTCCGCCACGTTGATGGGCTCCTCCTCTCCAGCGGTGTCGACATATCGGCTGATGTTCAGGTTCCAGTCGTTGCGCTCGATCTCTGCAAGCGGCACCACGCGCGCATACTTCTCGGCGTCGGCATGGGCTCGGAACGTCTCGGCGATGCGCCGAATGTCTCTATCCCGTAGCTGGTTCTGATTCCTTCCTTCCTGGAATTCACTGGAGGCGTCGATGAATAGCACTTTACCTCTGCGCGCAGCAGGCTTGTACCGATTCAGCACGAGAACGGACGCCGGGATACCAGTGCCGTAGAAGAGGTTTGGCGCTAGACCGATCACGGCCTCGAACAGATCCTCTTTCAACAGGCGTTGCCGGATTCTCCCCTCGGCGGCACCACGGAACAGCACGCCGTGGGGCATAACGACACCGAGCCGACCCGAAGCGTTCAGTACCGCGACCATGTGCTGGACGAACGCCAGATCCCCCCTGGTCTTCGGCGGGACGCCGAACCGGAACCGTCCGTAGCCGTCGCTCTCTGCCACCTCGCGGCCCCATTCGTCGAGGCTGAAGGGAGGATTGGCGATCACCCGGTCGTACAGCAGCAGTTCGCCCTCGTCGATCAGCTTCGGATCCCGGATCGTGTCGCCCTTCTCGATCCGGCTGTCGAGCAATCCGTGGAGCAGCATGTTCATCTTGCAGATCGCCCAGGTCCCCAAGTTCTTCTCTTGCCCATGGAGCGTCACGTTCCGTGGGTCGCCGCCCCTGCCCTCGACGTAGTGGGCGCATTCGATCAGCATGCCACCGGAGCCCACGGTCGGGTCGCAGATGCGCATCCCTTCTGTTGGCGCCAGAAGCTCCACGATCAGCTTGACGACCATCCGCGGCGTGTAGAACTCCCCGCCCTTCTTGCCGGCGTCGTCGGCGAACTGCTCGATCAAGTATTCGTAAGCCCGACCTAGGAGATCCGGCTCGGCCATCCGGTCGTTGCGGAGCGAAACCTCAGAGAAGTGCTGGACCAGGCGTGCGAGGACGGTGTCGCGATTCCTGGCGTCGCCCAGCTTCCGTTCGTCGTTGTAGTCGATGCCCGCGAGGACGCCCTCAAGAGCGGGATTCCTCTCCTCCAGCGCCACGCAGGCTTTGTTCAGGGTCTCCCCGATGTTCGTGGCCTGCTTCTGGATCGTGCTCCACCGCGCCCGGTTGGGCACGAAGAACTGGTGCTCGTCCGGATCGGTCCATGCCACGCCATCCGGTACGCCGTCCCCAATGAGCTTCTCTGCCTCCTCCTCGAACCGGTCCGAAAGACGCTTCAGGAAGAGCAGGCCGAAGATGTAGGACTTGTAGTCGCTGCTGTCGATTGACCCGCGCAGAATGTCGGCCGCTGACCAGAGATACCTCTCCAACTGGGAGACGCTCAGCAAGTCCGCACGAGGGTCAGGCTCGCCCGCCTCCGGCCCTGACTCAGGCGCGGACGCCGCACGGTCGCCCGTCTTGGCTGCCCCAGCCGGCCCAACGAGACGCGCGACCAGATCGGACTTCTTCCGGCCCGAATCGTCCAGTTCGAAGCCGCGGCACAACTCCTTCAATCGGTCCCGGGAGAGGTCACAGAGGATCTCCGCGATGCGGGCCTTGCGCGACTGCGCCACCGCGTCGACCAAGCGGGCCTTGACCCGCCGATCGGCAACCCACAGCCCGTAGTCGTCGACAACGCTTCGGAGTTCGTGGCTCGTCAGCCCAACGAGGACGGCACGCTTCGTCGGCATGAGAGGTGGGGGGTCAATAGGGCCGCGCTCGGAGGCTGTCTGATATCGGCTTCATCGAAATGCCCGCGGGCAACGCTTTGATCGAGCGAGGTGCCTTCGGAGGGTACCGAAAGAACACCGTCGAGTCAGCCCCATACGCCTCAGCGCCGCGAGTAGTTTCCGCCGTGGGTCTCGGGGCTGAGCTACGTGATCAATAGGAAGATGCGAGGCGGACACATCTCGCGGTGGTCCGAGACTCCCTTCCGGATCCGCAGACCGGAAAGCCAATGGGGGCCCGAGCATCTCGGCGTGCCAGTGGGCTGAAGCGTGTCTGCCGCAAGGCGTTGTCCTCGACAGCACCGTAGCCTCCTCCTCCGACATAATTGCGCCACGACACGCACCATCGCGTCCGAGTTCGATCTATGGCCGACCGCCCCAGACGGCACGAGAGCTTCGCCGTCATGCGCCTGCTCTTCGTGCTCAGCAGTTTCGCACCCCTCTTTGTTCTCTGGGCCGTAAAGGGCACATCACTGGTTCCGGACAAATACTTCGTCCCACTTTGCATCGTCCTAGTTCTCGTTCCCACGTGGGTTCTTTGGCGCCGCATTCGTGTAGCACGAGAAGGCCCAGATCAGTATGAGCTGACCCTAGGTCCCCCACGGGATCAGAGCCAGTATCTTATTGGCTACTTGTTCGCAATTCTGTTGCCCTTCTACCGGCAACACCTCGAAAGCTGGCGCGATCTCTCAGCGCTGGTCCTCGCAGTCGCATTCATAGTATTCTTGTTCTGGAACCTAAAGCTCTATCACTTGAACATAGTTTTTCGGGCCGCAGGGTACAGTATCTACGCCATCGGTCCACGCAACGACCAAGATGACTTGGGTCGTGGCGGTGATTGGATTCTTCTGACTCGCCGCAAAGCAGTCCACATGGGCTGCAAAGTAACGGCGCACAGGATTACAGACACAATGTTCATTGACACAGGTGAATGATGCTTGACTTTTCCCACAGTACACTACGAACGACTCAGTTTGGAATCGGACGACTAGAAGACACATCCAGGCGTTTCTACTTCATTCCGGCCGGTGGTGACGTCCAGAATGCAGTGTGGAGAATGGTAGTCCAAACAACTCAGGTGCTCACGAATAACGCCGACCGGAGATCTGTTTTCGATCCGGCGGATAAGCACGAGAGGAGGGAACACTTGTATGTTCCAATAGGAGATGAACTAGCTTCGCCCCTTCGTTTACTGCACGATGCGGAGAACCTGATGGTAGATTCGCATAGTCTGGATGATCCCGGAACGGTATTCTGCTATTTCGTCCGTCTGACTGACGACAATGGCCGCCGCGTTACTGGCGTCAGAAGGGCGGCTCAGTTCAAGGCAGTTAGGCGCGAGAACATGCTGCAGATCTTCAGGAATGAGCTCAGATTGGCCACTGAGCCCATGTTTCAGCTCAATGACGAGTTTGATGTCATCATCGATTCAAGGTTCGTTCATATCCTCAATCCTGCTGGATTTCGTGCTTTGGCCCAAGTCGATTCAACACTGCAAACATCCGTCCGCAAGAACGTATCAGCCATTTCGGCCGGCGTCCCCTTTGCCGACTGGAGTGGCGTAGAGGCCTATGCCCAGGGAAGCCCGCGAGCAGCGGCTCTCTTGGCATCAATCCGAACGAATCGCTTTTATGAAGGTATAGACCAAGCTCTGTTAGTCCGCTTATGTCGGTCTACGGGCGTCGAGATAGAGGAAATCAGCGGAAAGCTCACTGTATCGGAGCGGAGTGTGTTGGGTTTCCTGGAAGTATTGGACCGGCGTCGTTATGAAATCCAGGTAGTGAAGGATTCTGCCGAACAGTACAAGGCAGCGAGTCGGAAGAAGATTGCCTGATCGGCACAGGACGCGGGCTGGACGTGGGGATTGGGCTCCTCGGACTTGCCTTGTTGCACAGATCGCGCACAATAGGAACGTCGATCTCGGGATCCGTGGTGCTTGCAAGCACGGCGTAGGGTCTGGATGACGCCTCCCCGCAGTAGACACGCGCCGTGTGCGAACCGAACAGGCGAGAACGCGATGATATCCGGCGTCCCGAACGTGTCGCCCTTCTCCCCACCGCGATGATACGCCAGCAACCTCTCCGCACACCACACATTCCCGGGAATAGATCTTAGATGAAACGCCTCGCTCTGTTTCCTCTTGAGAAACCGCACGAAGTGTGGTGGCGCCGTGTGGGGACTTTCCTCTGGTCGGGGCTGACGTCCATATGTCGTTTTCTCGTTTCGGGAAGGGTATTGGTTGTTATTCTGAGTGCCGGAATACTCGCCATAGGCGTGTCCGTATCGATATGGCATTGGGATGCCTTGAATTCGAACGGCGAATCGCTTAGCGCAACCATACGAAATGTCGCTGTTGTATTGGGCGGTGTCATTGCCCTGGTACTTTCCATTTGGCGTAGCTCGATAGCAGACCGGCAGGCAGACACCGGAAGGAGACAGGTCTCGATCGCACAGCGCGGACTCTGGAACGAGCGCTATCAGAAGGGTGCAGAAATGCTCGGAAGTGACGTCCTGTCGGTCCGACTTGGCGGGGTTTATGCACTGGACCGTTTGGCTAGGGAACATCCGACCGAGTACCACGTTCCGATAATCCAGCTATTCTGTGCATTCGTACGGAATCCTGCCGGAAAGCAGACCGAGAAAGAGTTACGGAGACAGAGGAAGAAGCCCACGGCTCCTACTCTCCGTGTGGACATACAGGAGGTGGTCACAGCGATAGGGCGGCGCAGCGAAGATGGCATCAAGGCAGAGAAGGCGTCCGAGGGGTTCGCATTGGACCTTACGGGTGCGGACTTGCGTAATGTCAGTTTAGAAGACGGCAATTTTCGCGGTGTAGACTTGAGTGGTGCATACTTGATGCACTCGTTTCTTGCGAATGTGGACTTTCGAGGTGCAAGGTGTCGCCATGCGCACTTGTTCATGGCGCAGTTCTTGTTTTGTGACCTGACCGATGTGGACCTTTCCTTGGCAGATCTCAGCGGTGCGAATCTGTTCACATCCGTCCTTCGCAATGCCGAACTGACGAGTACAGAGATCGACACTGGATGGGAGCTGCATGCGACGGATCCGCCGAGCTACCTACCGTGCTTTGCCCAATTGACTCAGGCACAACTGGACATGGCCAAGGCTGACGGAGATTCGCCGCCAGTGATAGCAGCCGGAACGAAGGACAGTGAGACGGGCGCACCGCTTGTGTGGCGACACCAGTCTTCGGGCAAGCACGACTGACGCGTGGCATCCGGCGCGGCGGTCAGGCATACACGCGGGCTAAAGCGCCGCGTACTGAGGTGGCCTTGGGTGCATGATGTTTGCACGAGTCTGAAGTAACGAGTGAACCTCGACGGAGATTCAGGCGGGTCAGACTGTGAGAGTCGGAGATCCTCAGATCACATTCCGCTCCGGAGCGGCTGAATCGTCGCGAAGCCGCGCCAGCGAGAATGCGTTGATGTCGAGCGTCTTCGACTCGCCGTCCACGATCACCTCCGAGATCGCCCGCCCCACCGCCGGGGCGTGCTGCATCCCGTGGCCCGAGAATCCGTTCGCTAGCAGAAAACGGGGTAGCTCCGGCACCGGACCCAGGATCGCGTTGTGGTCCGGAGAGACCTCGTACAGCCCCGCGTTCAACGTCTTCATCACCGCGTGCTCCACCCGCGGCAACCGCCGGGTCGCGTCCTCCCAAACCCCCGCGAGATAATCCAGATCCGGCGTCTGCGAGAACCCGGGCGGCTCGCCAGGGTCCGAGTTCCCGATCAGCATTCCGCCGCTGTGGAGGTGCATGTAGACGCCCGTTCCCCAGTCGATGGTCAGCGGCATCTTTTTCGGGACCCACGACAGCGGCTCGGTCGTGAAGAACTGACGGCGCACGGGCGAAACCGGCACGTCCACCCCGAGCAGCGCCCCGACCTGACCGGCCCAGGGGCCGGCAGCGTTCACGAGCCATTCGCATTCCCACTGCTCCCCGCCTGCCACGAACGAAAACCCGCCGCCGGCGGCAACTGCCGCCGCCGTCACCTCGCAGCCCCGCCGCAACTCCACACCCTCCCGCCGCGCGAGGCCCGCATACCCGGCCACCAGGGCCGCCGGGGTCGCCACGCCGTCCTCCGCGCAGAACGTCGCACCCACGAGGTCCCCGATCTCGATCCCCGGCAGGATGCGCCGCGCCTCCTCCGGGGTGATCACCTCGACCGGCGCGCCGAGCTCCCGCTGCACCACCGCCGTCGCCGAAAAGCGCGTCAGATCCTCCTCCGAGTCGAGTAGGAACAGATACCCATCCTGGACGAAGTCGGCGTCGACCCCCGTCCGCTCCTTGAAGTTCCGGATCTCCTCCATCGAATACCGGGAGAGCGCCACGTTCGCAGCCGTGGTGAACTGCAGGCGCACCCCACCGGCGGCCTTTGCCGTGGACCCGGTCCCCAGGGCGTCCTCGCGCTCGAAGACCACCACGCGGCCCACCCTCCGCTCCGCGAGGTGCGCGGCGATGGACGCGCCGATCACCCCGCCGCCGACGATGGCGACCTCGGTGAATCGCTCCTTCCCCACTAGGTCCCCTTCATCGCAATCCCGCTCGGGGATCGGTTTTCTGGCATCGGTTTCGGCGCGTCCTCCGCATAGAATTACGCCCCCCTTGATCGAGAACAACGGATCGGACGCCGACGGCCCTCTTGAGGAGGGGGCCCTGACCCTCACCGACAGCCGCACCGGGGCCGACTACCGCCTCGACATCGAGCATGGCGCGGTCCGCGCCGCCGGGCTGGGCCAGGTCCGCGCCAACTCCGAGGATCCGGGCCTCGCCGCCTACGATCCGGCGTTCAAGAACACCGCCGCCTGCATCAGCCGGATCACCTACATCGACGGCGACAAGGGCATCCTCCGCTACCGCGGCTACCCCATCGAGCAGCTCGCCGAGGGCTCCAGCTACCTCGACATCGCCTGGCTGATCCTGAACGGCGAACTGCCGACGCCCGAGGAGAGCGCGGGCTGGCGGGACGAGATCACCGGCCTCCAGGCCGTCCCCGATCCGCTGCCCCGGATGCTCGACGGCTTCAACGAGGACGGCCACCCGATGGCGATGTTCATCGCGCTGCTGTCCGGGTTCGGCGCCCTGCATCCTGACTCGAAGAACGTGACCGACGCTGGGTGCCGCGCCTTCCACATCAAGCGGCTCATCGGCGCCGCGCCCACCCTCGCCGCGATGACCTACCGGCGCGGGAAGGGCCTCGCCCCGGTCGCGCCCGACGAGAGCCTGAGCTTCCCGGCGAACTTTCTGCGCATGGTGTTCGGCGAGGACGCCGCCATCGACCCGACACTCGAGCGGGCGATGGACGTGCTCTTCATCCTGCATGCCGACCACGAGCAGAACTGCTCCACCTCCGCGATGCGGGGGGTGGGCAGCTCCCACGCCGATCCCTACTCCTCGGCCGCTGCCGCGTCCGCGGCGCTCTATGGCCCGCTCCACGGCGGCGCCAACGAGGCCGTGCTGAAGATGCTCACCGAGATCGGGAGCAAGGACCGCGTGAACGACTTCCTGAAGGAGGTCAAGAGCGGATCCCGGCGGCTCATGGGCTTCGGCCACCGCGTCTACAAGAGCTACGACCCACGCGCCAAGATCATCAAGCGGACCGCCTACGAGGTCTTCGAGATCACCGGGCGGAACCCGAAGATCGACATCGCCCTTGAGCTGGAGCGGATCGCGCTCCAGGAGGACTACTTCATCCGGCGGCGGCTCTACCCGAACGTGGACTTCTACTCCGGGATCATCTACGAGGCGCTCGGCTTCCCGGTGGGGCTCTTCCCGGTGCTTTTCGCCGTGCCGCGGATGTCCGGCTGGCTCGCCCAGTGGCAGGAGATGCTGGAGGATCCGGAGCAGAAGATCGCGCGGCCGAAGCAGTTGTATTTGGGGTACGACGAGCGGCCGGTTCCGGCTGGGTAGGGGCCACAACCGGCGGACAGACCGTCAAGATGAAGGAAATAGCGGCGGCCATTCTGAATGGAATGTCCCGGATTTCGTTGTCGCCAACGATCTTTGCGGATGAGATCAGGAGATCCGATCGAGATGCCTTCCGAGAGGATCTGGAGAAGCTCGGCCGCGATTTTCGGATAGCCATGGGGCACGAAGAGAACCGACAGGCAAAGGAACGCGTCGTCCGGAACCCTCGGTAAGCCACCGAACCCGATAACAGCCGATACGGGGCGCCTGCCAAACGTCAGCGCTTCCGCGGCCGCGCCGGAAGAGGCATCGAGCCACTGGAGACCGGGGACGTAACCGGAGCGAGTCGTTCCTCGCCCTACCGGTGTTGGCCCTGGTATTGACACAACGATAACGTTGTGTTTGTGATTACCAACGAGAGGCAGTACAAGATCACGCGGAAGAGGGCGACTGACTTTGCCCGCGCGATTGACCAGTTCGACGCGAGGTCGCGCGAGCGCACGGACGTGCATCCACGGTTGCTGCGGGCCGAACTGGACGGCTTGAAGAGCCAGTTCGCCGACCTGCGCGCAGAGCTTGATGAGTACGAGCAGTTGAAGTCGGCGGATCTGCCGGCCATTTCGGTAGCATCGTTCGATGAACTTGCGAGCGGCCTGATCAAGGCCAGGATTGCGGCGGGTCTGAGCCAACGCGCGCTGGCAGAACGGCTGAATCTCAAGGAGCAGCAGATCCAGCGGTACGAAGCGGAGGGCTATGCGTCCGCCAGCTTTCGGCGATTGTGCGAGGTCGCGCAGGCCTTGGAGGTCCAGGTGGAAGACGCGATGCTGCGTCGAGTCGCGCCGGCCTGAAGGCGGTTTCCTGGGAAGCCGGCGCTGATCGCGCGTCGGACTATTGCTCCCGGTCCTCCGTGATCAAGGTGAAGTCGTACATCACGGGATCGGATTCCTGATCCGCCACGTACTCGGCAAGCGTCTTCTGGTCGGCGAGAAGCCTTGCACGCATCTCACCCTCGACCCTCCGCCGTTCGTCCGCCGGCCCTCGGTCGTGGCGCTGCCGAGGCGGTGTCCCATCGGCCTTTGCGAACACGGCCAGCACGGCATCACCCTCTCCGTAAAGGTTCTTCCCCTTCCAGATTGCGGCGACGGTCACCAGATTCTCGGTCCCGTTCCGTTGCCTGACGAGCACTTCGAGCCGGTCTCCCACCTCGATGCCGTTGGCCTCTTTTCCGGTGATCGAGACTCCCCAGCTTCCGCCGCGGAGCTTCTTGTAGCGCACGGGCATGGTGCGGAACGTCACTGGCCCAACGGTGAAGTGTTGAGGGTCGCGAGATTGGGCCAACTCAAGCGGTCACCCCATCCAGATCCACAATGACGGGAGCGGCCTCTCTTCGGTAGTCCAGGTCCACCCATGCGTCCCGTAGGGAGTCCGTCAGACGCTCGCTACCGAGAACCAGGTGAAGCCTCGACGTGCCTTCCTCCAGCCACTGGAACCCGAAGCTGAAGCCGTCCTTGCCGTCTGGATGCGCCCGGCGGTAGAGATCCACGAATCCGAGTCCACAGAGCCGGGCCAATTCCTGCTGTTCCCGTTGGCTATACGCGCTTCGCGGCCTGGCACGGCGACCGTCCGGCAACACGTTGAAATCTCCGCACAACAGGCTCGGCCGCTCGGTGTAGCCCTCCTTCTGGACGTGCTCCCGCAACCGCCGCAGCCAGGCCACCCGGCGTTCGATGGCCTGCTCGTTGCCGTGCTTGCGCGGGTTTCCGTACGGAGCGTAGATGGACGAGAAACGCACTTCGCCGATGTCCACCGTCAACAAGCGGGCCTCATTCGCTTCGGGGCAGGGCAGGCCCCGGAAGCGGATCACGGGCTTCGGCAACTCCTGCCGGCTTAGGACGGCAACACCGTAGTCCGTCCGACCGGCCGGACCGAATGCCGCGCTGTGGTAGCCGTTTTCCGCCAGAACGCGGGTCGGGAATGCGGCTTCGGACACGGAGATCTTCTGGAGCGCCACGATGTCGGGTTTCCTGTCCGCGAGCCAGTCCAGGACCGCGGGCAGGCGCTTTCGGATGCTTCGGACGGATGATGTTGCGATCCGCATGGTTTCTCTCCTCGGGGCGCGAACGGTAGCGACGGAGGATGCCAAATGCTGTCAGGGCGTCAGCCGGACCCGGCTGGGTAGGCGCGCCCTTCAGGCGGTTCGGCGCCACGCGCTCTGCGGGCCTGCGGCCCGCGTGCCGGCTGAAGCCGGCGTTCCAAGCCGTACCTGTCACCTCCGCTCTTGAAACCCGCGTCGAGGTGGGAGCCGCCTTGTCCCGGTGGGGTTACGACGTGCGCGGCGCGGAGCGCCGCGGTGCCCGTCTGGAGACCGGCGTTCCAAGCCGTTTCTGCGCTCCGACTTGGCGGAGCGGACG
>VYDD01000161.1 GCA_009843625.1 Gammaproteobacteria bacterium
GTTCGGCATAGGCCTGGGGTCGCTGGTGCTGGTTGTCAACGTCGTGCTTCTGGCCGGCTACACCTTCGGATGCCACTCCCTGCGCCACCTGGTGGGCGGCGGGATGAACAGGCTCTCCGGGCGTCCTCTGCGCCGCGAAGCCCACAGGGGCGTGAGCTGCCTCAACCGGCGCCACATGCTCTGGGCCTGGATGAGCCTCGTGTGGGTGGGGTTCAGCGATGTCTACGTGCGCCTCTGCTCCATGGGCATCTGGACCGACTGGAGGATCCTCTGATGGCCGGGTTCGAGCGGCACGAACACGACGTCCTGATCGTCGGGGCCGGCGGAGCGGGGCTTCGGGCCGCCATCGAGGCCGCTGCCGCGGGCGCCTCCGTGGGCCTGGTGTGCAAGTCCCTCCTGGGCAAGGCCCACACGGTCATGGCCGAGGGCGGGGTGGCGGCGGCGCTCGCCAACGTGGACGAGCGCGACAGCTGGGAAGTGCACTTCGCCGACACCATGCGCGGCGGCCAGTACCTGAACGACTGGCGCATGGCCGAGCTGCACGCGCGGGAATCCCCCGACCGGGTGCGGGAGCTGGAGGCCTGGGGGGCGCTCATGGACCGCACCCCGGACGGGCGCATCCTGCAGCGGAACTTCGGCGGCCACGCCTACCCCCGGCTGGCGCACGTGGGCGACCGCACCGGCCTGGAGATGATCCGCACGCTGCAGGACCACGGCGTCCACCAGGGCATGGACGTCTTCATGGAGTGCACCGTGACCCGCCTGCTGCTGGACGGCGGGCGCGTGGCGGGGGCGTTCGCCTACGACCGCGAGCGGGGGCGCTTCCAGGTCTTCGGGGCGAAGGCCGTGGTGCTCGCCACCGGAGGGATCGGAAAGGCCTACCAGATCACCTCCAACAGCTGGGAATACACCGGGGACGGGCACGCCCTCGCCTACCACGCGGGCGCGGAACTGATGGACATGGAGTTCATCCAGTTCCACCCCACGGGCATGGTGTGGCCCCCGAGCGTGCGCGGCATCCTGGTCACCGAGGGGGTGCGCGGGGAAGGCGGCGTGCTGCGCAATTCCGAGGGGCGCCGGTTCATGTTCGACGACATCCCCGCCCTCTACAAGGAGCAGACGGCCGACTCGCCCGAGGAGGGGTGGCGCTACGTGGTGGGCGACCGCGACGCGCGCCGGCCCCCGGAGCTGCTCACCCGTGACCACGTCGCCCGCTGCATCGTGCGCGAGGTAAAGGAGGGGCGCGGAAGCCCGCACGGCGGCGCGTTCCTCGACATCGCCTGGATCGCGGAGAAGATCCCCGACGCTCCGGCCCACATCAAGAGGAAGCTCCCCGGGATGTACCACCAGTTCAAGGCGCTGGCGGACATCGACATCACGAAGGAGCCCATGGAGGTCGGACCCACCACGCACTATGTGATGGGCGGCGTGCGCGTGGACGCCGACACGCAGATGTCCAACGTGCCCGGCCTGTTCGCCGCCGGGGAGTGCGCGGCGGGGCTGCACGGCGCCAACCGCCTGGGCGGCAACTCCCTCTCGGACCTCCTGGTCTTCGGCAAGCGGGCCGGCGAGTACGCGGCCCGTTTCGCGAGCGAGAACGCCGCCCCCTCGCTCGACCCCGAGCAGGTCGCGGCGGCCGAGCGCCACTCCCTGGCCCCGTTCGCCAACGACGGAGGAGAGGGGCCCTATAAGGTGCAGGAAGACCTCCAGGAGCTGATGCAGAACCAGGTCGGGATCGTGCGCACCGAGGACGATCTGGCATCCGCTCTCGAGCAGATCGAGGCACTCAAGGAGCGGGCCGCGAACGTCGCGGTGACCGGCAACCGGGAGTACAACCCCGGCTGGCACACGGTCCTGGATCTCGACTGTCTGCTCACGGTCTCCGAAGCCGCAACCCGAGCCGCCATCGGACGCAGGGAGAGCCGCGGCGCCCACTCACGCGTCGACTACCCCGCCAAGGATCCCGACTGGGGACGCTACAACCTCGTGTTGTGGAAGGACGCGGACGGCAACATGAAGAGTCGCAGGGAACCGGTCCGCGAGCTGCCCGGGCGGCTGACCCGAATCATCGAGGAACAGGGATAATGGCCGAGAGCACGTTCAGGGTCTGGAGAGGGGACGGGGAGACCGGGGGGTTCCAGGACTATACCATCGAGACCACCACGGGGATGGTGGTGCTCGACGCCGTCCACAGGATCCAGGCCGAGCAGGCGAACGACCTGGCGGTGCGCTGGAACTGCAAGGCGGGCCGCTGCGGGTCGTGTTCCGCCGAGGTGAACGGCATGCCGAAGCTCATGTGCATGACCCGGCTGAGCGACCTTCCCATGGACGAGCCGGTCACCATCGAGCCCATGAAGGCCTTCCCGCTGGTGCGCGACCTGGTCACCGACGTCTCCTGGAACTACCGCGTGAAGGAGAACATCGCCGCCTTCCAGCCCCGCAAGCCCGACAATGAGGACGGCAGCTGGGAGATCTTCCAGGACGATGTCGACCGGGTGATGGAGTTCCGCAAGTGCATCGAGTGCTTCCTTTGCCAGGACGTCTGCCACGTGCTGAGGGACCACCACCTGCACGAGGAGTTCATCGGGCCGCGCTTCATGGTGCACGTGGCGGCGCTCGAGATGCATCCGCTCGACACCGGAGACCGGCTCGAGGCCCTGCGCAAGGACCAGGGCGTGGGCTACTGCAACATCACCAAGTGCTGTACCAAGGTGTGTCCCGAGAGCATCACCATCACCGACAACGCCATCATCCCGCTGAAGGAGCGTGTCGTGGACCGGGCGTACGACCCCCTGGCGAAGCTCCTCCGGGTCGTCCGGAGAAAAGGCACGCCGGCCTGACCTCAGCGGGTCGTTTCGCGACATGTCCCGGCGGGCCGGCGGACGCCCCTTCGACCGCAGCATCGTAGAAGGGCCGGTCCCGCTGGCGGTATGGATGCTCGCGTGGCCGACCATGCTGCAGAACGTGATCGCCGGCATGCAGGGGGTGGTCGGCCATGCGATGGTCGGCAACTACGTGGGCTACGCGGGCAATGCCGCCATCGGCGTGTCCTCGCAGATCTACCTCGTCGTCATCACCTTCGTTTCCTCGCTGTTCACGGGGATGGGCATTCTGGTGGCCCGTTTCGCCGGCGCGGGCGACAGGGACAAGGTCAATCGGACCGTCTACCAGGCCTTCCTCACGGCCGCGGCTCTGTCCGTAGGCATCGTCGCGCCTCTGGGGTACTTCCTCGCTCCCTCCCTGCTGGGGCTGGTGCGCGCGACCGCGGAAGTCCAGCAGGAGGCGCTTCCCTACCTGCGCATCCTCTTCGTCTTCAGCTTCGGCACCATGATGTTCTTCATGGCCGGAGGGGCATTCCGGGCGGCCGGAGACGCGCGAACGCCCCTCCGCCTCGGCGGGGCCCTGACCCTCCTCAACAACACCTTCAGCGTGATCCTGATTCGCGGCCTGGGGCCCATCCCCTCCTTCGGCACCGCGGGCGCGGCGATGGGCAGCGTGATTTCCGGAGTGATCGTGAGCGGGTACGTGCTCTGGCTTCTGCTCTCGCACAGGACGGTGGTCTCCTTCGAACGCGGCATGTCCCTGGCGCCGGACTGGGCGATCATTCGCCAACTGTTCCGGTTCGGGCTCCCCGCCGGCATCCAGGGTGTGGTCATGAACCTCGGCGGCGTGCTGCTGCTCCGCTTCATCGGATCACTCGCCCTGAGCGCGGAGGCGCAGGCCGCCTACGCCGTCGGCTACGTGCAGCTGTTCTCGCTCATTACCTGGACCTCGCTGGGTCTGATGGGCGCCACGGGGGCTGTCGTCGGACAGAATCTGGGAGCGGGACACCCGGAACGGGCCGTCAAGGGGGTGCGGGTCGCTTCGCGCATCGGCCTGGGGGTCGCCGTCGCCGTGGGGGCCATGTTCCTGCTCGTTCCCGAAGCCCTGCTCTCCATCTTCGGCATGGAGGATCCCAGGGTGGCCGGCCTGGGAGTCCAGCTGCTGGCCTTCCTGAGCGTCTCGGGCCTGTTCGTGACTGTCGCGCTCACATACACCGGGGGACTGCAGGGGAGCGGCGACACGCGGAGTCCGCTGTTCATTTCCATCATCTCCCAAGTGGTGATTCCGCTCGGCCTGCTGGCGATCCTGCAGCAGATGCGCGGTCTCCAGCCCACCGACGTCTGGACCGCGATTCTGCTGGGACACGCCGCCCGCTGCATCCTGAGCGTGGCGCGCTACCGGCAGGGAAAGTGGCGCGACATCCGAGTGGACATCGGACCCTCGCCGGCGCCCCGGCGTTAGCGGCGACGATGCGCCCGCGCTAGCTTTGGAGGCATCCCCGGGCCCAGCCCGGTATCGGAACGCGCCGGATCGGCTCAGGGTATTTTTGATCTGGCACGCTTTTCCCCGACAGGCTCGCGCATGACTTCCCTCCGGCCGGTCCGACCGGCACAAACCGCCGCACATCCGGGACTCTCGGTGGCGGCGCGGCGCGCGCTCGCCAGGTGTGCCCGCGCGGCCTCGTTCGCAGCCCTGCTGTGCGTCCTGACGCTGGTGTCCGCGACCGCAGTTGCCGCCCAGCAAACGGGGACTCTGACCGGCCGCGTGCTCGAGCATGAGAATTCGCGGCCCATCCCCGATGTTGTCGTGCGCCTTCACGACCTCGGCCTCTCCACCGTGACGGATGCGGCCGGAATGTTCCGCTTCGAAGTGGTCCCGGAGGGGGCGCACATCCTGGTGGTGGAGCATCTGGCCTATGGCGACCAGTCGCGCGAAATCGCCGTGAATCCGGGCGAGGATCTCCGCCTTGACGTGCGTCTTGCGACACAAACGATCGAACTCGAGCCGTTGGTCGTGGAGGCGGTCACGGAACTGGAGCGAAGGAGGATCTCCACCGGCCACTCCGTGAACGAGGTCGGGCCCGCGCAGCGAAGCGAGGCCGCACGAAGCTGGCTCGCCCTGTCCGACGTGCTCGCGCAGCACCTGCCGGGCCTCCGGGTGCGATCGAGCAGAACCGGGTCCTGCGTCGAGTACCGCTCCACCTCGGCACAGGGCGGATGCAACGACGTATCGATCTACGTGGACGGCGTCCGTGCCGCCGTGCCGTCGCTGCTCTATTTCTCGATGCCCCTTGAGGACATCGCGCGCGTGGAGTTGCTGTCGCCTCTGCAGGCGTCGACCCGGTTCGGCATGGCCGCGGGGGGAGGAGCCCTGCTGGTGGAGACCAAGACGGGTCCGCAGCGCCAGCGCGAGGCCGCGGCCGACAACCTGGTTACCGGCTTCGACTGGTCGCTGGAGGAGGAGCGCTACGGATGGGAGAAGGTCTTCGCCAGCTCCTTCGTGGGGAACGCGGTCGGATTGGCACTCGGGCTCGGCCTGGCCAACCGATGCCTTGAAATCGATACCGGCCTCGGGGGCCTGCGCCCGCGCTGCACCGGCATCCTGACGACGGGCACGGGCATCCTGGCGCTGGCGCTGCCGAGCGCGGCCGGCGGCTACTCGGCCGGGTGGGCCGGCCAGACCGACCGCTCCAAGGGACGCTTTCTCCCGGCCGCGCTCGGAAGCGCCATGGCGGCGACCGCCGGCTACCTCCTGCTCATCGAGGGCAGGAGCAACGAGTCCGGCGCCGCAGAGACCGCGGGGATCGTCCTGCTGGCAGTCGGCACGCCCCTCATGACGACGGTTGCCGACCGCATCTTCCGCGTGCTGCGCTGAGCCGACCTGGCGGGCGGCGCCCCGGTGATGTCCCGGGACGCCTTGCTCTCGTCAATCCAGGCTGACCCTCACCACTGCTCGTAGGCGCAGAACGGCACCAGCTTCTCCAGCCAGGTGAGGTCCGCCAGCCCCGCCCGAGCCACGAGGGTGCCCCCGAGCCCCGTCCCGAACCCGGTCCAGTCCATGGGCGCGCTGCCGATGGGGGCTCCAGGAGGCGCGTCGGGCGTCACCAGTGGCGCCCAGGGCTCGTGGGGCCGCTCTTCGAAGCGCCGGATGTCGAGCGCCAGCAGCCCGAAGTGGGCGGCGTTGTGGTCGTCGCCCATCGACCGGCCCTCGGCCGCATCCCCGAGCCACGCGAGGTGCTGGGCCGCGACCGCCCTCACCTGCGGCATGGCGGCACCTCCCGCCAAGCTCATGAGCCCATCCGCGACCACCCGGCCGATGGCGCGCCGCACCTCCGCCTCGTAGGGCGAGTCCGCCGCGTTCGGGTCGCCCACCGCGGTGAGCGCGCCGATTACGTCGCCAAGGCCCGGCAGCGACCCGTCGAGCGCGTTCTGCTCCAGCAGGCGGGCCGCCCGGCTGGGCTCGAGCACCTCGCCCACCACGTGGGCGCTCGCGACCACCGCCGGCGACACCGCGTCGAACATCGATCCCGTGTAGCGCGGGAAGAGCTCGCGGGTGCGGCCGTAGCCGGCCGGACGGGGCGGCAACTGGTCCAGGACCTTCGCGGGGATGGTCAATTCGGCCGGCTGCAACGACCGCACCAGCGCGTCCAGCGCCCGCTTCTGCTCGCTGGCCGAGGCCGGCCGCACCGGCTCGAGTCCGTCGCCCCGTGTGGCGTAGGTGTAGTGCATCCCGCCCAGTACCGAGGCGGCGGCGGTCACCTGGTAGCGATGGTGCATGTAGAGAGGCACCAGCACTTCCTCCATCTGCGCCATCGGCGTGCCCTTGCGGATCACACGCTCGTCGAAGCGGTCCATGGCCGCGCGCCGCACGTCGAGCATTCGGTCGAGTTCGGCCCCGGCGTCCGTCCCGTTCGACCACTGGTCTACACGCGCGTGCGCCGAGGCGTCCTGGCCGGTCAAATAAAGGATGTCCTGCTCCCACGCCTCGTCCAGAATCCGGTCCAGCTCTGCCGCCTCGTCGGCCCCCGGCGGGAAGACCGAGTACCCATACTGGATCGAGACCTTGTCCCACTCGCCGATATCGACGTCGTAGACCTCCGAGTGGTCGAACTCGCTGCCGTCCCAGGTGATCAGCGGGTGGGGGTAGTCCATCACCGAGATGCGCCCGACATCGCTGTCGTAGTAGTTGTGCCCCAGCCCGAGCGTGTGTCCCACCTCGTGCGCCGAAAGCTGCCGGATGCGCGCCAGCGCCCACTCGGAGAGCTCCGCCGCCTCCTCGTCCCCGTTCTCGTAGGGCGCCAGCAGCCCCTCGGCGATCATGTAGTCCTGGCGCACCCGCAGCGACCCCAGGGTCACGTTCCCCTTGAGGATCTCGCCCGTGCGCGGATCGGTGATCGAGCCGCCCGTGCTCCAGCCCCGCGTGGACCGATGCACCCAGTTGATGACGTTGTAGCGCACGTCGTGGCTGCTCACGTCCTCGGGCCGGATCTCGACCCGGAATGCGTCGATGAAGCCGGCCGCCTCGAAGGCCTGGTTCCACCACCGCGCGCCGTCCAGCAGCGCGGATCGGACGGGCTCCGGCGTCCCGGGATCCAGGTAGTAGACGAGCGGCTCCACAGGCTCGCTCATGGCCGCGGTCGGATCGCGCTTCTCGAGGCGATGGCGGCGGATGAAGCGCTGGGTCATGGGCTCGTCCAGCGCCGCGGAGTAGTCCTGGAAGGACATGCCGCCGTAGCCTGAGCGGGAGTCGTGCGCGCGGGGCGTGTACTCGCCCAGTTCGGGCAGCTGGATGAAGGAATGGTGCATGCGCACCGTGGCCGCGCCCGCGTTGGCAGCGACGTTTCCGACCCCCTCGAAGGCGCCACCGCCTCCACCTCCGAAGCGGCCGCCGGCCATCCCTCCGTCCTGGCGCACGAAGGTCAGCGATGCCTCCATCTCCGTGTTCTCGGGGAAGTTCATCACCATCGGCAGGTAGACTGCGCTGCGGCTCTGGTCCAGCCGGTAGGTGCCCGGCCGCAGGCGCCCCGCGAAGCCGGCGATGTCCTGAAGAAGGAATGGGGTGAAGTCGATCAGCACGCGGTCGTCCGTCCGGGCCGCGGCGTCGAAGCCCCACAGCGTCGAGGGCGCGAAGGCGTCCTCCACCGCTTTCCGCTCCGCGGCGTTGTCACTGGATGCGCGGAAGCGGTAGTTGGGCTGGATCATCAGCACCTTGGGACCGACGCGATGGAAGCGCACCACGCGCGAGCCGGCCAACTGCCCCCGGTCGATGCCTATGTCGTTCGACCCGAGGCCCGCCCCGATCCCGGAGGCATGCAGCACGTCGGTGTCCCACTGCGCGATCTCCAGCCAGATCCTGCCGCCGGCTTCATCCCAGTACATGGGCAGGAAACCGTCCATGAGCTCCATCGAGGCCGTTCTGTCTTCGATGGTGGGCAGGGCGTCGTCGCCCTGACGATTCTGCGCTGCAACGGCACTTGTGGTGAGCGCGGTCGTGGCCAGCGCCAGCATGAATACTCCTGCCAGCCTGGTGGTCATCGCCGTCTTCGGCGTGGTCGTCGCGTTTTTCATTCCCGATCTCCTCATGGTTCGGTCCTCCCCAGGGCTCGTTCTCCCTGCAGTACTCGTCTTTGCTTCGGTACTCGTCCCGGCTTCGATGTGCTTCTTCCTGTCCCGGGGCTATCTGACGTTCGCGGGGAGCAACGCGCCCACCGCGTCCGCCACTCGTCCCATCTCTTCATGGGTGTTGTAAAGATGCGGCGCCACCCGGATGCGCGCCCGCCGGAGCGACGCGACCACGCCGGCCCGCTCGAGTCCGGTGAGCAGTGTCTCGTTGTCGAGGTCGGGGTGGCGGAAGGTCAGAATGTGGCGCCGACTCCCGGCGTCCGGCGTGGTAACGCAGCCGAGGCGCTCCAGACGCTCACCGAGATCGGTCACCAGCGCGCATACGTGCTCGTCGATGGCGGAGATCCCGGCTTCTTCGAGCAGCTCGAGGGCGGCGCCGAAGCCGGCGATGAGCGGGTACGCGAGGCTTCCCTCCTCGTAGCGCCCCGCGTGGTCCAGAAGCTCGAAGTGGACCCTGTCGAAGTTGAAGGCGTCGGTCGTGCTGCGCCAGCCGAGCAGCGGCGGATGAATGCGCTCGACCACCGAACGGTCCACGAACACCGCACCGATGCCCATCATGCCGAGCATCCACTTGTGGCTGTCCGCGGACAGGAAGTGGACCCCCGCCTCCCGCACGTCGATGGGCAGGGCGCCCACCGTCTGGATGCCGTCGACGCAAAGGAGCACCCCGCGTTCCCGGCACAGCCGCCCCAACCCGGCCAGGTCCGTGACCGCGCCGGTCGCGTACTGGGCCGAGCTGACTGCCAGCACGCGGGTGTCGGGACCGAGCGTCCGCTCCGCGGCGTCCACCGTCACGGTCCCGGCGCCGTCCACGGGGATCACGTCGAGCGCCGCGATGCCTCGCCGGTCCAGGTCCATCCAGGGGTATACGTTGGACGGGTACTCCACCGAGGCTGCCGCTGCGACCCGGTCGCCCGGCCGCCAGTCCAGCCCCGACGCGAGCAGCGACAGCCCGTGCGAGGTGTTGCGTACGAACGCGACCTCGTCCGCCTCGCACCCGATCAGACGCGCGAACCGCTCCCGGCAGTCCTGCGCCACCGACTCCCAGGCGTCGAAGTCGGGCCGGCCCTCGCGCGCGATCGAATCCATGAAGCGGTGCACCGCCCGCACCACGCGCGTCGAGGTGGGCGCCACGCCCGCGTGGTTCAGGAAGATGTGGGTTCGGGAGACCGGGAACTCGTCGCGGAAGGACGCAAGAGATGTCATGGGGTCGGGGCGGTTGCGAGTCGCGTGCAGTAGCGTTCGATCCAACCGTTCGAGAAACCCAGCACCATCGCCCGGCGTGTGATGGCCTTCACCTCACGCCGCGTCATCTTGGTCTCCCGCCTGAGAACGTCCGGGTTGGCCCGGCTGATGGCCAGCGTGCGCACCGCGAAAAGCAGCGGCAGCAGGCAGAACAGCCGCACCCGGTGGTAGCGTCTCGGGATGAGCCGGATGTAGGCCCGGGCCGCGGCCAGGTGCCCGTCGGCCTTTGTGACCAGCCGCGCGAGGACGGCCATGGCCGCGTCCAGGTTCGCGGCGTCGAAGAGCTGGCTCGGGTGAATGTGCTGATCGGGCACGAATGCAGCGGGCACATAGACCCACCCGCGATCCCGGTCTTCATGCAGCCCGCGGATGACGTTCACCGTCTGCAGCGCCAGCCCGAACTCGCGCCCGAGCGACATCATCCGTGTGCGTTCGTTCCGCGTCCCCGGAAGCCGCAACGTGAACAGCTCGGTAAGGAGATGACCCACGCGTCCGGCCACCTCGTGCATGTAGTCGTCGAGATCGGCCTCGGTCTCGAAGCGGGATCCGCGCTCCGTCCAGCGCGCCATCCCGGCGCTCGATTCGCCCACGCGGCGGATGAGGATCTCCCTGGCGGGCGCGGCGAGCCGTTCGAGTCCGGCGAGGACCGTCGCCGCGTGCCGCGCCACGAGCGCGTCCGGGATCTCCTCGCGGGCTTCCTGCAGACGCTCGATCAACGCCTGCCGCGCCCCGTCTCCCGCGAGTACGTCCTGCCACTTCGCGAGCAACGCTAGCTTCTCGTCACCACCAAGCTCGCGGTTGTCTTCCAGGTAGTCGGAAACCCGCAGCAGGAGGTAGGCAACGGTGACTTCGGTCCTCAGCGGCTCGGGGAGGATCCGGATGCCCACCGCGAAGGTGCGGCTGGAGGCGACGAGGAGTTCCTGGAGCGATTGCATGGTGGATTGTCGGGACCCCGACGCGGGCCGTCAACGCCGCTCGCGGGCCTCCCGGTTGCACCGGCGGATCGTTGCCGACTCCGTAGTGACAGGATTAATGTTCGAGAAACCCCATCCGTTGCCGCCCATGAAACCGAAGCTGCTCCTCCCGACGTTCGCCGCCGTCCTGGTGCTCTCCACGACCACCGGCTGCTTCAACTACGTGCCCACCGAGATCGGAGCGGTGCCGCCCGGCGAATCGGTGCGGCTGTTCCTGACGCGCGCCGGCGTGGACGCGATTAACGAGGCGGGCAACGAGGAGGCGTTGAGCACCTTGTTCGAGCCCGTGCTCTCCGGCGAATTCGTGCGCCGGACCGACGCCGACCTCTATGTGCGTGTCCCCACCGTCCGGCGGCAGGTGGGCTTCCACAGCGCCCAGTTGGGTCAGGACATCCGCGTTCCTGCCGGCGAGGTCGTCCAGATCGAACGGCAGGAGCTCAGCCGGGCGAAGACGGGCGCGCTGGTCGGGGGGACCGCGGCCGTCCTCACCGGGCTCATCGTCTTCATCCTGAACGACGCACGACAGCCCGAAACGGTCGTCCCACCCTTCGACCCGGTGGAAGACCGCCGCCGCCCGGTTGTCATCCTTCGCTTCGGGCACTGACGAGGGCCTCGTCCCGCGGCGCAACCGGTCGGTTCCAGCGAGACACCGAGGTGGTCCAGCGGCTTGACGTCAGGGGTTGCTCGCGCCTACTCTGCTAGGTTGTAGCCAAGCGTCCGTCGGCCCCGTCCACCTACGGTGCTGCGCGCGCACGCCGTTGCGGCGCGTGAGCATATGCCGAGAGGCGGCTCTGCCAAACGACTGTTCCCTTCATCGGAGGCCGTTATGAAGAATCGAAGGTTCGCAAACCCAACCACCGCCCGGTCGCCAGGTCGGCGTCGGATCGCACTTCCGGCCATGCTGCTCGTGGCCGGGGGGCTGATCTCGGCGCTTCCCGCGGCGGCGCAGGAGCCTGGCCGCGTCACTGGCCAGGTCACCGAAGAAGGTTCCGGCGCGGCCCTCGGCGAGGTCCAGGTGTTCCTGACCGACGCCGGCATCGGAACCCTGACCCGCGGTAACGGGCGCTACGTTCTGCTGAACGTGCCGCCGGGCACCTACGAGATGCGCGCCGAGCGCATCGGCCTGGGTTCGTCCACTGCGCAGATCACCGTGGCCGCCGGCGAGACCCTGGTTCAGGACTTCACCCTGACCGAGGAGGCGCTCGGCCTCGACGAGATCGTCGTGACCGGCACCGCCGGCGCCGCCCGCCAGCGCGAGATCGGCAACACCATCGCCCAGATCAACGTCGCCGAGGTTCCCGACCGTCCGGTGCTGGTCTCCGACCTCCTGCAGTCGCAGGCGCCCGGGCTGGAGGTGTACGGCGGGGGTGGCATCGGCCAGGCGAAGATCATCCGCCTGCGCGGGCAGAGCAGCGTGTCGCTCTCCAACCACCCGCTGGTCTACATCGACGGGGTGCGCATGCGCAGCGACCCGCTCCCCGACGCGAATCCGCCGGACCGCCGGGGCGGGCGCAGCGGCAACATCGCCGTCAGCCCGCTCGACAACATCAACCCGGCCGACATCGAGCGCATCGAGGTCATCAAGGGCTCGGCGGCCACCACGCTGTACGGCACAGAGGCCTCCGCGGGGGTCATCCAGATCTTCACCAGGAGAGGGGCCGCGGGGGCGCCCGTGTGGACGGCCGAGGTGAAGGCCGGAAGCGCCTGGAGCCGCCAGTTCGGCGTGGATGTCCCCAACGCCGATCCCTACATCAACATGGGGCCCTGGCTGTGCACGGGACCGTTCTCGTGCGGCGAGTTTCATCCGGGCTCGCCGTTCACCACGGACTACTCGCTTTCCGTGCGCGGCGGCCGGCAGGACCTGCAGTACTTCGTGTCCGGGGGGTTCCTGGACGAGCAGGGCTACATGACCAACGACAGTCAGAGGAAGTACAACACGCGCGCGAACTTCACCTTCACGCCCGCGAACAACCTCACGGTCCAGTGGAACACCTCGTACGCCAGGAACGCCCTCACGATGACCGCCGGGCAGAACAACGCCCAGGGCATCACCCTCAACGCCTTTCGGGCCGAGCGCAACTACTTCGGGACCGGGGACCCCGAAGTGCTTAACGTGTTGATGGACCAGGATCTGGCCGAGGACATCGAGCGGCTGACCACCGGCGCGACCATCACGTACGAGCCTCTGGACCGGATGACCAACCGCTTCACGATCGGCTACGACTGGTCCAGCCGGGAGCACCGCAACCTGCGCCCCTACGCGTGGCGCCAGGTGCCCCTCGGATCGCTTCTCAACAACACCTTCCAGAACCGCGTACTCTCCTTCGACTACGTCGGTACCTACACCTTCGACCTGACCGGCTCGATCGGCTCGAGCTTCTCCTGGGGCGGGCAGGCCATCGGGGACGACGACCGCAACGTCGAGGGGTTCGGGGAGAACTTCCCCGGCGCCGCGGACCCGACCCTGAACTCCGCCGCCGAGACCCAGGCGTTCGAGACCCGTTCCAAGATCTGGAACGCCGGTTTCTTCTTTCAGAACGTCTTCGACATCTCCGACCGCTACTTCATCACCGTGGGGACGCGGGTGGACGGCAACAGCGCCTTCGGCAAGGGTTTCGGCCTGCAGGTGTACCCGAAGCTGAGCGGATCCTGGATCATCTCGGATGAGTCCTTCTGGCCGGATCTGGGCGAGTTCAAGCTGCGCGCCGCCTTCGGTCAGTCGGGACGCGCCCCCGGCGCCTTCGACGCCGTGCGCACCTGGAATCCGGCGGGACTGGCCGGCGTGCCGGCGTTCGTGCCCGCCAACGTCGGCAACGACGAGGTCGGACCCGAGGTGACAGAGGAGATCGAGGCCGGGTTCGACGCGTCGTGGCTGGGCGACCGCCTCACGACCATCTTCACGTTCTACCGCCAGGTCACCCGGGACGCGCTCCTGAACGTTCCCCAGATTCCCTCCAACGGCTTCACCAACAGCCAGCTCACCAACATCGGCAGTATCCAGAACCAGGGGATCGAGCTTGAGTTGGGCGCCACACTGCTCGACACGCGGACCTGGGGCGTTGACGTCGGGGGCTCGCTGACCACCAACAACTCCAAGGTGCTGGAGCTGGGCATTCCCTGGACCAACTCGCTCCGCATGGACTGCGGACCGAACGGCGACGAAGGCTGTCCGGTGCGCAACATGCGCGATTACCTGGTGCAGAATCCGGACGAGATCGCGGCCCCTGACTACTGCCCGGGCCCGGAGGTATGCTCCGAGGTGCAGGCGAACGCGTCAGGTGGTCAGGATGTGCACGGGCACAACTACGGCCCCAACCTGCCCACCACCTTCATCAACGGGAACCTGGCGGTGCGCACGCCGGGCAACATCACCCTCTCCGCAGCCGGTGAATTCAAAGGCGGCTTCTACATGAACGAGGCCGTCTGGTCCATCTCGCGGAGCGTCCGCTCGCATCTTTGCTACCCCTGGTACACGGACTGGGCCGGCGGCATTGACCTCCGCGACGACACGCCCGCCATCTACCGTGCCCGTTGCAACCGAAGGGAAGGCGAGGGCTACATGTGGAAGGGCGACTTCTTCAAGCTGCGCTCCGTCGCCGCCACCATTCCCGTGGACGCGATCATGCCGGAGCGGGTGAGCAACGCCACCTTCACCCTCGCGCTGCGCAACTCGTACCTCTGGATGGCGGAGATGCCGTTCATGGATCCCGAGCTGACCGCCGATCCCCCGGCCAACCAGACCCAGGGGGGCTACGGCTTCGAAGAGTCCGTGCCGGCGCCGATCACGCTGCACGCGTCCCTCCGGATCACGTTCTAAGGGGAGGGCAAGACATGAACGCGAAGAACACAATCAGAAGTGCGACCCTCGTGGCGACCCTGTTCGGGATCGCCGCCTGCGAAGTCATCAACCCGGGCCCCATCCAGGACGAGTTCCTGGTAGAGGAGGAGTCCCGCGAAGGGCTGGTCAACGGTTCCCAGCGCCGGCTCAACGAGGCCATCGGCTGGATCGGGTACACGGGCGCGATCGTGACCCGGCAACTCATGCCGGGGGGTCAGACCGGCTCCTACGGACACAGCGTGGTCGCCCAGGCCGGGCACATCGAGCAGGGCTCGTTTGGCGGGTACTTCAACGACGCCCAGCAGGCCCGCTTCATCGCCGAGACCGCCCTCGATCTGTTTGCGGACCAGGACGTCGACGCCGATGTCGTCGCGCAGGCCAACGTCTGGGCCGGGTTCTCGAACCGGCTTCTGGGCGAGAACTGGTGCGAAGCGGTCATCAACGGTTCGGGGCTGCTCCCCGGGTCGGACTACCTGAGGCGGGCCGAGGAGCAGTTCAGCGCCGCCCTGGCCCTGAATCCCAACGAGACCCTGAGGATGGCCGCCACGGCGGGCCGCGCCTCGGTGCGCGCCTTCCTGGGTGACTGGGGCGGTGCGGCCGCGGACGCGGGCGGCGTCCCCAACAGCTTCGAGTACGTGGTCCTGTCGGACGGCGCCGTCGCAACCACCCGCAATACTCCGCAGTGGGCCAACGCGAGGGAACCCTACCTGGCCTTCACCATGTGGAACACCCACTATGGACCGCAGTTTGACCCGTCGGCCGCAGACGGCGCCAATCGCGCGTCCGGCTACTACCAGGAGACCGGGGACCCGCGCACGGAATGGTTCGATGACCCGCTGAACCCGTGGTCGAACGCCGCCCTGGGAGACTATGGGCAGACGCCGTGGTTCAACCAGACCAAGTACGACGATCCCAGCGACTCGTACAACGTGGCCAGCGGTCGGGAGATGCGACTAATCGAGGCCGAGGCCCAGTTGACGAATGGCAACTGGCAGGCGGCGATGACCATCATCAACAACCTGCGGGCCACCTACACCACCGACGAGACCATGCTGCATGCGGGCGGCACGCCGCTGGCGCCGCGGGATGCGATGAGCCTGGAAGGGGCCTGGACGTACCTCAAGCGCGAGCGGGCCATAGAGCTCTTCCTGGAGGCACGCACGCTGGGCGACCAGCGCCGCTGGGAGGAGAACAACACGCCGGGTGACCTCGAGCTCCCCGATTTCGCGGCCGTCGAACCCAGGATGTTCACCGATCCCGATACGCCGCGCGGGACAATCATCAACGGCCAGGTGCGCCTCTGCTTCGACGTTCCCAACTCGGAGCGTGAGCGTAACGACAACATTCCCACTATCGGCGGCTGATCGGTCGCTGACGGGACAAGGGCTGGACCGGCGGCTGCCGGGAGCCTTCGGGCTTTCGGCAGCCGCTTCGCGTATATTGCCCTCGTGTCCCGACGACTGAGCAGGGAGGCCCTGCAGTGATCAACGCGCCGCCGCCATCTCCACCCGGTTCCGGGCTCACGCGCCGGCAGTTCGTCGCCGGCGCCGCGAGCGCGGGACTCGCGATGGCGCTTCCGTTCCCGCTGCGGTCGTGGCAGGAACGCCAGTTCGACACGGTGGTTGTGGGTGGCCGGCTGATCGACCCGGCCGAGGGGATCGACGCGCGGCGCGACATCGGCATCACCGCCGGGCGGGTGGCGCGGGTGGCCGAGCGCATCGCCGAGAGCGAGGGCCGCCAGGTCGTGCGCGCGCACGGGATGATCGTCACCCCGGGCCTGATCGACATCCATACGCACGTCTACGACGGAGTCTCGGGCGTCTCCATCGAGCCGGACGTGGTGGGGATCGCCAAGGGGGTCACCACCGTTGTTGACGCCGGCTCGTCGGGCGCCACCACCTTCCCGGGCTTCAGGACCTACGTGGCGGCGCCCGCGCGAACGCGCGTGTACGCCCTCCTCAACGTGTCCAGCCCGGGCATGACCATCTCCAACGAGCTGGCCGACCTGGCGTACATCGACCCGGACGCCATCGTCTCGACCGTGGAAGCCAACCGCGATGTGATCGTGGGCCTCAAGGTGCGGATGCTCGCCGGAATACCGGGCGGCGACGACCTCGAGGTCATGCGCCTCACCAGGCTGGCCGCGGAGGGCGCCGGCGTGCCCATCATGGTGCACATCGGCGGGCAGACCTCTCCCCTCCCGCGCATCCTGGAGATGCTCCGCCCTGGTGACGTGGTGACCCACGCCCTGCGGCGCACCAGGAGCATCCTCGACGATGCCGGCAACGTCTACCGGGAGGTGCTGGAGGCCGTTGAGCGGGGCATCCACCTCGACATCGGCCACGGCCGCGGCAACCTGGACTTCGACGTCGCCGAGCGTGCCCTCGGCCAGGGCATCCGGCTCGCCGCCATCTCCAGTGACGTGCATCGCGGCAACGCGCTGGGTCCGGTGTTCGGCCTGCCGACCACCCTGACCAAGTTCCTGCACATGGGCATGTCGCTGGAGGAGGTGATCCGCTGCGCAACCTCCACCCCGGCGGGCATCTTCGACTTCGGGGAAGAGCTGGGCACCCTGCGAGAGGGCGCCGTGGCCGACCTGTCCGTCTTCCAGATGGTGGAGGGCGACTACGAGCTGGTGGACTCCGGAGGCAAACGCAGGACGGCCTCGCGGCGCCTTGTGCCCTACGCGGCCATGCGGGCCGGGCGGCCCTACGGGGCGATCACGCGATGAGGATTGCGATGGGGCCACTGCGCAGGGGAGCCGCGCCCATCCTGCGCGTCTGGCTCTTGCCGGCAGCTGCGATCCTGCTCGCCCTCGCCATCCCGATGGGCACTTCCGCCGCCCCCGTCCCCATCCTCACCAC
>VYDD01000294.1 GCA_009843625.1 Gammaproteobacteria bacterium
CGGCCACGGGCACGCAGTTGGCGAGCTGGGGCGCGGGCGAGTACCACCACCTGGGCGAACCCGGCGCGACCGGGGTCGACTGGAAGGGCAACATGGTGAGCGCCCACGTGGGCGTGGACGTCCGTGTGGGGCCGGACATCCTGGCGGGTGTCGCGGGCTCGTACTCGTCGGGCTCCTTCGACTTCACCGACAGGACCGGCGCGACCGCGGTGAGGGGCACCTACGGGACCACCATGGCCAGCGTGCACCCCTACGTGGCGTGGTTCTCCGGCGCACCCGGCACGTCGGTGTGGGGTTCAGCCGGATTCGGCCGGGGCGACGTCGAGGTCGATGACGTGCGCGAAGGGTTCCGTACCAGCCCCGCCAGCATGTTGACGGGTGCGGGGGGCGCCAGCTACCAGCTGCTCGCGCGCGGCGCAGGCGGCGTCCGGGTCAAGGCCGAGGGCTGGGCCGGCCAAGTGGCGGTCGACGGCACTGAACAGATCGAGGAGGTCACGCTGAGCATGCAGCGCGGCAAGCTTGCCCTGGAGCTGACGCAGGCCTTCCGCACGGACACCCGGAGCGAGATGGCGTTCGTGCTTGAGGGCGGGATGCGCTACGACAATGGCGACGGTGTGAACGGAGCCAGCGCGGAAGTCGGCGGCGGTCTGCGCTACACGAACTCAGGGTTGGGGCTGACCGCGGAGAGCCGCGGGCGGTTCGTCATCTCGGCGCGCGACGGCTACGAGGAATGGGGCCTCGGCGGCACGCTCATGTTCGACCCGGCGGCCCGGGGCGAGGGGCTCTCGATCCGGGTGGCGCCCTCCTACGGCAACCACACGAGCGGGGTCAAACAACTGAGGGAGCGCGGGGTGTACGACCCGGTGGGCGGCCACGATCTGCGCATGAGCCCCACGGTGGACGGTGAGATCGCGTACGGCATCGCCGGCTTACAGGGGACGCCCTACAGCGGCTTCCATCTGACCGAGAGCGGCATGCGCGCCTTCTCGAGTGGCGTGCGCTACGAGCTTGGCGCTGACGTCGGACTTCGCCTCGAGGGCACCCGTCGCGAGAGCGGGCTCGGGAGAGCACAGCACACGGTGGGCGTCCGCGGAAGGATCAAGTTCCGGTAGAGGAGGGAGGATCGTTCAAGGCGGGATTCCGGCCTGATCCCACCCAAACCGGTAGTGCGTCTCCAGGAAGAACCTGAGCGACCGCGCCAGAGCGCCCGCGAATCGCCGGCGATTCTCCTCGGTATCCCGGATCCCCGGGCCATGGAGTTCGATCTGCACGCCGTCGATGACGCCTCCATCCAGTGACCCGTGGCGGCGTGTGCTGTAGCCTCCGCTGAAGAAGGGTTCGCCATGCGGATCGGGAATCAGCGGGCTGGGCACCGTCGTGACGCGCTCGCCGAACAGCAGCGCGCCCAGGCTCTCGGGTCCGCGCACGATATCGGCGAAGGAGAGGTCGACCCGGCGGGCGAGCGAACGGATGCTCGACTGCTCCGGGAAGCGCGGGGCGTTCAACTGGGCGTCGGAGCGGCTCAGGTCGCTCCCGGTGAGGAGGTATCCCAGTTCAACCCGAGGGGTGGGGTGCGAGTGGCCGTGCAGGTCTACATAGAACCCGCGGCCGTGATCCTCCGCGATGCGGTCGCGGGCGATCACGATGAAGCGATGGTATTCCCGCCAGGCCTGCTCCGCGAACTCGCTTCCCTGGGCTGCCTCCACGATCTCCCGGTTGGGGTCGAGGCGCGTGCGCCGGAGCCGGCTGATCACGATGTGCGGCTGGCCGCCCCCGAAATGGGCGATGATCGAGTCGCGGACCGCACGGGTCGTCTCCTGCGTCCACGAGTCCCGCGCGAGAGTCCCGTAGCTGCGGCGCGGAATCTCGTCGGGCTCCTCGCCGCCCCCGTGCCCCGCGCTCACCACCAGGGGCAGGTCGCCGGCGATGTACTCGACGTACCGGTTGCGCCCGAAGTAGGTCCGGCCGGGGACGTATTCGGCGACGGGCTGGGGGATGTACACTTCCAGCCTGGCCGTGCCGGACACGTCTCCCGCCGTGGCTCGAACCTCGGTGCCGCCCGTCGCGACGGCGATGGCCTGTCCGTTGGCGTCGATGGTCGCGACGGAGGGATCGGCGACCGACCAGGCGACCTCCGCCCCGGCGATGGCCGCGCCCCGCGCGTCGGTCACCCGGGCTTCGAAGCGAATGGTCGAGCCCCGCTCAAGCAGCAGCTTCTGTTGTGGTGAAACGGCGACGTACGCGGGAGGCGAGGGCGAGGTGCCGCCGTCGCATGCCAGGACGGCGAGCAATATCGCGGAAAGCCATGTGCGCATGTAGCTTCTCCGGGTCCTCTCCGGCGGGCTTCCCCTGAATAGTGATCGCCTTCGGCATCGACGATCAAGGGCAAGGGGGGCCGGTGCCAGCGCCGGAGCCGGGACGCGAGGAGAACCGCTGAAGAGAGCGACATGATCCGCACCGAGGCGCTCAGCAAGGAATTCCGGTCTCGCGGGGCCAGGCGGGTGCAGGCGGTGGATCGTCTGGACCTGACCTGCGACCCGGGTGAGATCTACGCGCTCCTGGGACCCAACGGGGCGGGGAAGACCACGGTGCTGCGCATCCTGAGCACCCTGATGGACCCGACCTCGGGCGAAGCCTGGGTGCGGGGACACTCGGTGCGCGCAGAGAAGGCTGCCATCCGCGCCCTGATCGGCTTCGTGTCGTACGAGACCCGCGTGTACGAGCGCCTCACGCCGCGCGAGATCGGCCACTTCTTCGGCCGCCTGAACGACATGGCCCCGGCCGCCATCGAAGACAACCTCGCGTACATCTTCGATCTGCTGGACATGACGGAGTTCGCCGACGAGCGCACCGATACGTTCTCGACCGGCATGAAGCAGAAGACCGTGCTCATGCGCGCGCTGGTGACCAACCCGCTGATCCTCATCTGGGACGAGCCCACCTCCGGGCTCGACGTCCTCACCGCCAAGCGCGTGATCGACTACATCCGCCTGCTGAAGGGGGAGGGGAAGACGGTCCTGTTCTCGACCCACATCCTGTGGGAAGCGGAAAAGCTCGCCGACCGCATCGGCATCATCCATCGAGGAAGGCTCAGGTCCGAAGGGACCCTGGAGTCGCTGAGGGCCCGGACCGGGCTCGGGGACCTCGAAGACATCTTCTTTTCCCTCGTCGGGGCCGACGGGGAAGCGAGCGGCTGATGATTCGCAAGGCGCTGCTGATCTACGGCAAGGAGATGCGGGTCCTGAGGCGGGACGTCCGGCTCATCGGAGGGATGGTGGCGAGCGCGCTCGTCTTCTTTCCCCTGCTGATGGGGCTGGCCAGCAACCTCGACCGGCTCGGCGGGGACGACTCCGGGCCGGTCCCGGTGGTCGCCCCGGGGGGCGACGATGTACTGCGCCGGCTGCTGGACGCCAATCCGCTGGTGCGCGTCGCGACGCTGGAGGAAGTGGCGGAGGGCGGCGAAGCTCACGTGACCGTGCTGCGGGAAGGGACCGCGTACCGGATCCGGGCCGCATCCGCGGAGAACGCGGTCTGGGCCGCGGCGGTGTCGCTGCGCCAGGATCTGCAGGCGGTGCAGCAGCGGGCCGTCGAGGACAGGCTTGCCGAGCGGGGCCTGCGCATGCGCGATCTGCGTCCCTTCGAGGTCGTGCTGATCGATACCTCGGGCGGCATCGGGGGAGCGCTCAGCCTCCTGATCCCCTACATGGCGGTGATCCTGCTGGTCACCAACGCGGCGCGGGCGCTCTACGTAGCGGTCGGGGAGAAGGAGAAGAACACCTTGGCGGCGCTTCTGGTGTCGACGGTGCCGCGTCCCGCGATCGTGATCGGCAAGAGCCTGGCCATCATGACGTTCGCGGTGGCGGCGTCGCTCCTGCTCATCGTCGGGATGATGATGGCGGCGCGCCTGGGGCTCGCGCCCGAGGACTTCGCGGGGCCGGGCGAGCTTTCGCTGGCGCCGGCTCAGGTGGCGGCGCTGGCCGTGAACCTGGCGGCGCTCGCCCTGCTGGTTTCCGCGCTGGTCATGGTGATCGGCACCTGGGCGCGCTCTCAGCGCGAGGCGGGAATGTACACTGCGCCGCTGGTGTTTCTCTCGGTCTTCCTGGCCATCTTCGCCCTCGCTCCGGCCTCGTTCGGAGCAGCGGTTTACGCGGTGCCCATCCTCGGCAACGCGCTGGCGATGCGCGAGGCCATACAGGGGCAGGTCGACTGGCTGGCGCTCGCGCTGCTGGCTGGCGTGAACGCCCTGGGCTTCGCGCTCCTGACGTGGTGCTCGATCCGGCTCTACGGGCGCGAGTCGGTGCTCTTCCGGGTGTAGGCCGGGTCTTCCCGGATTCAGTCTACGCCTTCCACTCCTCCAGGAGCTGCCGGTCGCGTTCCAGGTTGAGTTGAAGCTGATTGCGCCGTTCCTCGGGAAGCGTCCTGAACCATTCCAGCGTGTCGAGGGCGGTGACCGCGATGGGGCGGAACTTGAGTCCCCTGGCGACGGCCCTGTGGGACCTGACGCGCGAGATTCCGCGGACGGCGCCCTCCGTGGGCGGATACCAGAGCGGGAACCGAGCCTGCCGCTCGGCGAGGAATGGCTCGTCGATCCAGGTGAAGGAGAGCGGAGTGCTCGTGATCGCGCGGATGCCGTAGACGAACTCGGCCATCGAGGTTGGGGCGAGGGTCGGGCCGGCGGCGTTGAAGGTGCCGCCGATGTCGCGCTCCAGGCACAGGATCATGAACTCGGCCAGATCGCGCACATCGATGTACTGGACCGGTGTGTCCCGGCGCCCCGGTGCGATGATCTCACCGCCGTGGTCGATGCGCACGGGCCAGTAGGTGAAGCGGTCGGTGGTGTCGCCGGGCCCCGCGACGACGTGGAGCCGCACCACGGTGCCGCGTTCCCGGTAGGTATCCGTAACCGCGTTCTCGCAGAGGATCTTGAGAGGTCCGTAGTAGCGGTCGACGTCTTCGCTTTCCGGGTCCTCGATGGGCAGGAGCTCCGAGTCCTCGGTGAGCTCGTCCTGGTCGAAGCTGTACACTGATCCGGTCGAGGTGAAGAGGTATCGGTCCACCGAGTCGCGCAGCAGCGCCGCCGAGTCGCGCACGTGGCGCGGCACGTAGCCGCTGTTGTCGATCACCGCGTCCCAGGTGCGGCCCTCCAGGGCGCCGAGTTGCCCGTCCCGGTCGCCGATCAGCGTCTCCACTCCGGGGAAGAGGTCCGGGGCGGTGCGTCCCCGGTTGAAGATGCTGACCTGGTGGCCCCGATACATCGCGTACCGCACCTGGTGCGGGCCGATGAACCCGGTGCCGCCCAGGATGAGGATGCTGAGCGGGCGGGGTGACGGCTCGGAAGCCGCGGGCCCCGGGAAGGTCCGGGTCAGACCGGCCGGTCCCGGGGAGGCGGCCAGGGCGCGGGCGGGTCCAAATGCCGCGGGTCCGAGTGCCGCGGCGCCAGCAGCGGCGGCGGAGGTGGCCAGAAAGCGGCGGCGAGTGTGTGTCATGTCAACTCCTAGCGGATCCCCGGTGACGCGAGCAGGGCTGTCGCGCGGCGGTTCGATTCCGTGATGGCCTCCAGCAGCCGGTTCCGCTCGCGCACCAGCGTGGCCATGGCGAGGCGGTAGCGCTCGCTGCCGGGCGCCGCCTCGGCGAGGGTCCGCGTCGGGGCGAGGCCGGGAAGCGGGCCGGGGACCGCGCCCGCGTCCGGGTGATGCGGGGTGAGCGGGACGTAGAGCACCCGGTGCAGCGGCCGCAGCACGTCCACGAGCGCCATGTCGAGCTCGGGTGAGCCGGTCGCGCGGGGGAGCGCGGCCTCCAGCCGGCCCGCCAGCGCGAGAAGTTCGCCCTGGGCCTCGGCGGCCTGCGAGAGATCGAACTGACCGCTGCCCAATTCGGAGCGCGCGGCGATGGCCGCGCCCAGAGCCTCGACCTGGCCCACCAGGTCCACCGGCAGCACTTCACGGCCGAGCAGCGCCGAGAGCGCGATCGCGTACAGGTGGGTGTCGCCCTCCAGGATGTCGAAGTCGATCTTGTCGAACGTGTCCTCGGGGGTATGCCACCACCAATATCCGCCGTCCTCTTCGGCCCGGTTGCGGTAGAGCTGCAGGAGCGGCAGCCCGACTCCGTTGAACGACTGGTCGGAGTTTCGTCCCGGCCGGGTCGGCTGGATGTTGGCGTCCACGCCGCGCTGCATGGCGAAGCGCGCGACCTCGGCCAGCGAGGCGGTCGTCGCGGCTGCGAACAGGCGCGCCCCCATCTGCCCGATCCCGTCCACGTTCACATGCGCTACCGCGCGTGAGCGCAGCTCGTCGAAGAAGTGGTCGGCGAACCAGGTCGACCCGCCATAGCGCGCGTTCGAGTGCCCGGGCCACCAGGCCACCACCAGGCCGCGCCGCATGCGCTCGCGCTCGGCGTGGAAGGCGAGGGCCAGGTCGAGCATGCCCGCGTTCGACGCCCCCTCGTCGGTCGCCGCGTAGTGCCATCCGTCGATGTGCCCGCCGAAGAGGACATAGGGGCTCTCCGGCTCGGGCCCGGGGATGCGGGCGATGGCAAGCCGAAGCTCCTTCCATCCCGCGTCGGCGCGCGCCGACAGCTCGACCTCGAGCGGTCCGCGGGCGAGCAGCGCCCGAAGCCGCTCTCCGGCGCTGCGCGCGATGTGCGCGACGGGCATGTCGGGCAGGCGGTGGTAGTTGAGCAGCGAAGGCGTGCCCCAGGTGGAGGTGACGATGAGGTCGTTCACCCGCTCCTCGGGGTGCACGAAGATGACGCCGGCGGCGCCCAGCCGGTCCAGAATGATGACCGGGATGTTCCTCGGCTGCCCATCCAGGAGCACGATGGCGCCCGCGACGTCGGGAAGGCCGCGTGCGCCGGCTCCGTCCATTCCCTCCCCGGCGAGCACGATGCGCTCGCCCGTGCCGACCTCGACTGGAGGCAGATTGGCGGGCGCACCCAGGTCGACCAGCGGGGCGCGCAGCGAGCCCACCGTGGCGGAGAACGACGACGTGATGGCGCTGAGTGTGGGGCCGTCGGGCACGGACACCGATGCCGAGATCGGATCGGACACGTAGGTCTCGAACGCGTGCACTTCCACCGGCACGCCGGCGGCCTCGAGCGTCGCGACGACGTGGTCGATCGCAGCGTTTTCGCCCTCGCTCCCGGAGAGGCGGTCGTGCTCCACGATCGCGCGCGCGTGCGGCTCGAGCGAGGCCGCGGAAATGTGCGTGCGCACCGCGGCGGCCAGCAGATCCGCGTTCATATCGGCCTGCATGCCCGACCGCTCGCCGGGGCCGCAGGCGGTTGTCAGCCATGGCGCGAGCGCCAGCGCGATGAGGGCAACACGGTGTACGGATCGAGGCATGCGACGTTCCTCCGGGACCATTGGGGCAACGCCATGGATGATGGAACAGCGTCCCGGGCGACGCCAGCCTGTGGGCGGTTCGGCGGGTGCGGGAACCTGCGCCTCATCGCTACTATCAGGGCATCAGGCCCTCGCATATCAGGCTTTCGGGGCGCTTCCCGGGAGGAGGCTTCATGAAGCGAACAACCGGACTTCACATCATCGCAGTACTCGCGCTGGCTTCGTCATGCGCGCCGCCGGACGCTGACCATTCGGCCGTATTCGACGGCACCGCGGGCCGCTGGATCGACCTGACCCACGACGTGTCCGCCGACGCCGTCTTCTGGCCCACCGCGGATCCGTTCGTGCTGGACACGGTCGCCTACGGCATGACCGAGGGAGGGTACTTCTACGCCGCCTTCAACTTCGCGTCGTCCGAACACGGCGGCACCCACGTCGACGCGCCCATCCACTTCGCCGAGGGAAGAATAACCACCGCGCAGATCCCCCTTTCCGCCCTGATCGGGCCGGCCGCCGTCATCCGCGACCCCGCCGGGAACAATGCTGACCACCAGGTGGGGGTGGAGGCGATCGCCGCGTGGGAGGCGCGCCATGGTCCCATCCCCGCGGGGACGACGGTCCTGCTCGACACCGGCTGGGCCGACCGCTGGCCGGACCCCGTCCGCTACCTGGGGACTGCCCTGCGAGGCGAGGAGGCGATTCCGGAGCTCCACTTCCCGGGACTGGACCCGGAGGCGGCGCAATGGCTGGTCGACAACCGCGACATCGCTGCGCTGGGCCTCGACACGCCCAGCCTCGACTACGGGCAGTCGAGCGCCTTCGAGACGCACCGCATCCTCTACTGGGAGAACATCCCGGGCTACGAGAACGTGGTTTCGCTGCCGGAACTCCCCGAGTGGGGCGCCTTTGTCGTGGCGCTGCCGATGAAGATCGCGGGGGGCAGCGGAGGGCCGCTGCGCATCGTGGCGTTCGTGCCCGACTGAGGAACGGCGACCGGACTAATCTAGTTTAGTCCAGTTAGCTAATCACCTCTCCAGCCGGGCCCGCGCACGAAGCGGCCGGACATCGCGCCGGTGGGTTCGGAGTCCTCGAGCACCATCACGCCGTTGACGAACACGTGCGTTACCCCGGTGGCGAGCTGGTGGGCGTCCTCGTAGGTGGCGTGGTCGATGATGGTGGCCGGATCAAACACCACGACATCGGCGAAATAGCCTTCCGCGAGCCGCCCGCGGTCGGAGAGGCGCAGGTTGGTGGCCGGAAGCGAAGTCAGCTTGCGCACCGCCTCTTCCAGCGGGATGACGCCTTCCTCGCGCACGTATCTGCCCAGCAGGCGGGCGAAGTTGCCGTACGCCCGCGGATGAGTGCTGTTCTGCAGGAAGACGCCTTCGGGCGCCATGGACCCGGCGTCGGAGTCGAACGAGACCCAGGGCAGGGCGATCTGGCGGCGCACGTTCTCCTCCGACATGAGGAAGTAGACGACCTGCACCCGGGTGCCGTCCTCGATCACCAGGTCGATGGCGGTCTCCTCGGGCGGCGTGCCGCGCTCCTCGGCCACCTCGGCCAGGGTCATGCCCTGGTAGCGGCGCAGCTCCTCGTTGCGGAAACCGACCAGCAGCGCCCCCTCGGGGCCGGACGAGAGCAGCAGGTTCTCCCACTCGTCGGTCGGGGTGCGCATCTCTTCCACCACGCGCGCGCGGATCTCCGGATCCCGGATGCGCTCGGCCCAGGCGTCGTAGCCGCCCTCCTGCACCCAGGGCGGCATGGCGGCGTCGAGCCCGGTGGAGCCGGCGGTGTAGGTGTACATGTCGGCGGTGACGCCGAGCCCCTCGGCGCGCACCTGCTCCACGCGCGCGATCACGTCCTCCAGCTTGTGCCAGTTCTCGCGCCCGGCCGCCTTCAGATGGTAGATCTCGGCGCGGATGCCCGCCTCGCGGGCGATGGTGATGAGCTCCTCGACCGATTCCAGCAGCCGCGCGCCCTCGCTGCGCATGTGCGAGATGTACATCCCGTTGTACTCGGCGGCGACCTCGGAGAGCGCGATCAGCTCGTCGGTGTCGGCGAAGAAGCCGGGCGTGTAGATGAGCGACGAGCCCACCCCCATGGCGCCCTCCTCCATGGCCGTGCGCACGAGGGCGCGCATGCGCTCCAGCTCGTCTGCGGTGGGGGGGCGGTCGTCGTAGCCGATCTCGTGGATCCGCACGGTGGTGGCGCCGATGAAGGAGCCCACGTTGGTGGCGACGCCCTTGAGCTCCAGGAAGCTCAGGTATTCGCCGAGCGTCGTCCACGGCACTTCCAGCGGTGCATCCGGCGGCAGGCCCAGGGCGCGTGCAGCGGCTTCCGTCCCGCCCAGCCAGGACACGAAGTCATCGAGGAAGTCCGCCTTCATGGCGTCGTTCGCAGGTCCCATCGATGTGCCTTCGCCGAAGATCTCTAGCGTCACACCCTGGCGGATGTCGCCGAGCGAGCGGCCGTCCACGATGAGCGATTCGGTGGCCCAGCTGAGCATGTTGATGAAGCCCGGGGAAACCGCCATTCCCGAGGCGTCGAGGACTTGCACGGCCTCGGCGCCGGAGAGGTCGCCGAGCGCCGCGATCCGGTCTCCGCGGATGCCGACGTCGGAGACCACCGGGGGTGAACCGGAACCGTCGTAGACGGTGCCTCCACGGATCACGACATCGTACCCGGTCCGGTCGCCGGCGCATCCCGCCGCCAGCGCGCCCAGGCAAACGACCGCCGCCCGCCTCCACCGCAGGGCGTTCATGCCGACACCTCATGCGCAGGTCCGGATCCCTTCGGCACCCGGATGCTCTCCACGAGCCGACCCACCTCCTCGGGCGGCGCCGCGCTCGACCGCGACACGATACCCGCGACCACGAAATTGATCAGCATGCCCACGAAACCGATGCCCTCCGGCGAAATCCCCAGGAACCAGTTGTCGGCCGTGTTGGCGGCCGGATTCACGTAGTTGAAGTAGATGATGTAGGCGGCCGTGAACACGATTCCCGAGATCATCCCGGCGATGGCGCCCTCGCGGTTCATGCGCCGCGAGAAGATGCCCAGGATGATGGCGGGGAAGAACGAGGCCGCGGCCAGCCCGAAGGCGAAGGCCACCACCTGGGCGACGAAGCCGGGCGGGTTGATGCCCAGATAGCCGGCCAGCACGACCGCGAAGGCTGCGCTGATGCGGGCCCAGACAAGCTCTCCGCGCTCGGAGATGCCGGGGCGGAACACCCCTTTGAGCAGGTCGTGGCTGATGGCCGAGGAGACCACCAGAAGAAGTCCCGCCGCGGTGGAGAGCGCCGCCGCGAGCCCGCCCGCCGCCACCAGCCCGACGACCCAGGCCGGCAGCCCGGCGATCTCCGGGTTGGCCAGCACCATGATGTCGCGGTCGATGGTGAGCTCGTTCTGCACCGGCTGGCCCGAGTCATCGATGGCATCGGGGCCCACGAACTGGATCAGCCCGTCGCCGTTGTGGTCCTCGTAGGCGATCAGGTCCGTGTTCTCCCAGGTGGTGAACCACTCGGGGACCGCCTCGTAGGGCTGCTCCGACACCGTGTTGAGCAGGTTGGTGCGCGCGAACACGGCCACCGCGGGAGCCGTCGTATACAGGATTGCGATGAAGAGCAGCGCCCATCCCGCCGAGATCCGGGCGTCGCGCACGCGCGGCACGGTATAGAAGCGGATGATCACGTGGGGCAGCCCCGCCGTGCCCACCATGAGCGCGGCCGTAATGGCGAAGATGTCCAGCGTCGACTTGGAGCCGTCCGTGTAGGCGGCGAAGCCCAACTGTTCGTGGAGCCCGTCAAGGCGGTCAAGCAGGTACTCGCCGCTGACCAGGTCGGCGCCCCCAAGCCCCAGCTGCGGCACGGGGTTTCCCGTGATGAGGATCGAGAGGAAGATGGCGGGCACCATGTACGCGAAGATGAGCACGCAGTACTGCGCCACCTGCGTGTAGGTGATGCCCTTCATCCCCCCGAGCACCGCGTAGAAGAAGACGATCGCCATGCCGATCGCCACGCCCCACTCGATCGGCACCTCGAGGAAGCGGCTGAAGACGATGCCCACCCCGCGCATCTGCCCGGCCACGTAGGTGAACGAGATGAAGATGGCGCACACCACCGCCACCACCCGCGCGGTGTGCGAGTAGTAGCGGGCACCAACGAAGTCGGGAACGGTGTAGCGCCCGAACTTGCGCAGGTAGGGAGCCAGCAGCAGCGCCAGCAGGACGTAGCCGCCGGTCCACCCCATGAGATACACCGAACCGTCGTATCCCAGGAAGGCGATCAGCCCGGCCATCGAAATGAAGGATGCGGCCGACATCCAGTCGGCGGCCGTCGCCATTCCGTTCGAAAGCGGATGCACGCCCTTGCCCGCCACATAGAAATCCCGGGTCGTGTTCGCGCGGGACCACACCGCCACGCCGATGTATAGCGCGAAGGAGATCGCGACCAGGGTGAAGGTCCAGGCCTGAACGTTCATCGAGCCGCCCCCCTCATTCCTCCTCCACCCCGTACTCGCGGTCCAGGCGGTTCATCAGCCGAACGTAGACGAAGATGAGCACCAGGAAGGCGTAGATGGCGCCCTGCTGGGCGAACCAGAATCCGGCCTTGAATCCCGTGCCGGGGATCCGGAAGCCGTTGAGCGCGTCCGCGAACAGGATGCCGCAGCCGAACGACACCAGGAACCAGATCGAGAGCAGGATTGCCAGGTAGCGCAGGTTGGCGGTCCAGTATCCCGGTCGGACGGATGGCGGAGAGGTCATCGGCGGATCCTCGCGTGGAGCGATGAGGTTCAGGAGGTCAGACCCGGACGGCGGTACAGATCTTCGGGCGGGCGGGCTTCCTCGCGGAACGCGCGCCGCAGCAGCAGATAGCCGCCCACCGCGAACGCCACGCCCACCGCGTTCAGCCAGAACGGCTGGAACTGCACGGCATCCCCCATGCTGCTCGTGAAGCCGGGAATCTCCACCTGGGTGAGCCCGGCAAGCCATGCCGTGCCGTTGGCGACCGCATGCGCGAACAGGCAGGGGATCAGCGATCCGGTCTCGATCAGCAGCCAGGCCAGCAGCACTCCGGCGACCAGGGCCGAGATGAACTGCCAGGGGTTGGTGTGCATCACGGCGAAGAGGAACGCCGAGAGCAGGATGGCGCGCCTCTTCGAATAGTTGGCGAGGAAGCCCCTCAGGATGAGGCCTCTGAAGAGCACTTCCTCGGTCACCGGCGCAACGACCACAAGCAGGAAGAAGCTGCTGATGGGGCGCGCTCTGGTGTCCAGGAGTCCCTCGAACGCCTCGGCCAGTGCCGCGGGCGGCGGGAAGAACAGGCGAGTCAGGTTGTCGACCTCGGACAGCAGAATGACCGTGCCGAGGATGAGTAGGGCGGTGAGGAAGAGCACGCGCGTGGAAGCCGCCGAGAGCGGACAGGTCTCACGCAAGCCGACCCCGCTGCGCCGCGTGGCGCCCAGAATCACCAGACCGAATGCGAGCACGTTGCCGAGGCCAAGCGCGAGCGGGTGTTGGCTGAGGGTTCCCGCCGTCGGGTCGAGCAGCGTGAACGACAGCCCGATGGCGACTTGGAGCACGAGCACCAGCACCACGAGCCAGAGGGCCCTCCCGAAGGTGGGGTAGGAGCGCGTGGACGGGGCCCGCGCGGGGGCCATCCCTTGCACGCTATCCGTGGGCCGCCGGGCCTCCGGGGTGGCCGGATGCCCGGATGTGTCCTGGCTGTCGGTCACGTGCGACTACACCCAGCCCTTGCTGCGGAAGTCGCGCAGGGTTTCGGCCCACTGCTCCATGTGCTCGGGGAGGGAGAAGGAGAGGCGGTTGTAGCCCAGCATGGGCGGGAACCTGCGGCCCACCAGGAGGCCGGCGTCGCTCATGCGGTTGATGTAGGTGTCGAGATCGCCGCTGATGCGGTGCATCAGGAAATTGCCGTGGGTGGGCAGGTACTCGAGGCCGAGTTCATCCAGGCAGGCTTCGGTGACCTCGCGGGCCTCGCGGTTCACCTCTCGGCTCTTCGCCATCAGTTCCTCGTCGCCAAAGCACGCGATGCCGGCTGCCAGCGCGAGCTGGTTGGCGCTGCTGTGTATGGCGAAGTCCTGCATGCGCCGGACCGCGAGCGGGTGCGCGATGCCGAAGCCCAGGCGCAGCCCCGCCATCCCGTAGATCTTGGAGAAGGTGCGCACCACGATAACGTTGGGGCGGTCGTGCACCCACTTGAGCGCGGACCAGTATGAGGGGTCGTCCACGTACTCGTAGTAGGCCTCGTCCATGAGGAAGAGCACGTGCTCGGGCGCGTCGGCGATCCAGTTGTCGAGTTCGGCGCTGGGCGTGATGGTGCCCGTCGGGTTGTTGGGGTTGCAGACGTAGACCATGGCCGGGCGGCCGTCTTTCTCGGACTCCTCGCGCATGCGGTTCAGGTCGTGCTCGTACCTGGAGTTGAGGGGGACGGTCGCGACGTCGTACGGATAGGTGTCGCGATAGTCGTTCACGTCCTCGAAGGTGGGCTCGGCGAGCACCAGCTTGCGAAGCGGAGACGCATACCCCTGCACGATCATCTGCAGGATCTCGGTGGATCCCGCCCCGAGCACCAGTTGATCGGAGTTGATGCCGTAGTAGGAGCACATCCTGTCGCTGAGCTGCCCGATCAGATCGCCCGGATACCGGTTCGCGAGGTCGAGGTTGTCGATGACCGCCTGGCGGGCCGCAGGCGAGAGCCCCAGCGGGTTTTCGTTGGAGTTCATGCGGATGGCGCCGGCCTGGAGCCGGGGCGACCATGTGGCGTTTGCGAAGCGGGGGAAGCCCAGGCCTCCCATGCCGAGGGCGCCCAGTGTGGCGCCGGATCGAACGAAGAGTCTGCGGTCCATCGGGTTCCTCACACGGAGAGATGGGACAAGGCGAAAACCCGGCTGATGATAGACGCGCGCGGAGTGCGGGGCAACGCGCCCCTTGCACGTCATCGCAAGCACAGTGAACGTTTTCCGGCGCTGTGGCCGCTGGCCGGTCGCCAGCGCCGCATGGCGAAGCACAGGCCACCGCCGGAAGGTTGCCGCGGGGGCCACCGGGACCACGGAAATCACCTGCCGGAGACATGAGACTACAGGCACCCCCGCGCTTCGTGCCGGTTCGCGAAACCGTCGAGGACAGTGGCCTCGAGCCCGGTGCATTCCTGAGATGGGGCCGGGGCCGCGCGCGTGGCTTCTGGGCGAGAGGCCGGGGATGGCTGGCTCACGTGGGGGAACTCGACTCGCTCGTGGTTCATTCCGGATCGGGGCCGCGGAATCGCTTCCTTGAGATCCAGGACCGTGCTGCACGTCGCGCGGGGCGCGGGAACGGGAACGGGTGGCGAGGAGCGGGGCCGGAGCCCGTGCTGCGCTTCTACGGAGGCTTCTCGTTCCGGGACGATCACGTGCCGCGGGATTTCTGGGCCGCGTACCCGCGCGCGCGTTTCGTTCTTCCGGACCTGGAGCTCGAACATGACGGCGAGGCCGTGCGGCTCAGCGCCCAGGAGCTGGTGGCCCCCGGGGAAGACGTGGCGACGGTGCGCGGCCAGCTGCGGGCGCGGCTCGACTATACGCTCAAGGGTGTGGCCCGGGCTGCACGAAAAGGGGATCATCGGGCGCTGCATCCCGCCGCCCGACTGCGGTCCGGGCGCCGGAGCTGGCAGCGGGCGGTCGAGGAGATCCTGGCGGCCATCAAGGACGGCCGGATGGAGAAGGCTGTGCTGGCGCGGATTCTCGACGTGTCCACGACGGGCGCCATCGATCCGGTGGACGTGCTCGCGTACCTGCGCCGCGAAAACGCCGACGCCCATGTGTTTTTCTTCGAGCCCGAGGCCGGGTCGCCGATCGTGGGTGCCACCCCCGAGGCGCTCGCCCTGGTGCGGGGCGACCGTTTCCGCGCGACCGCCGTCGCCGGTTCGGTGTCCCGCGGCGAGACCGACGAGGAGCAGCGCGCCCTGGCCCGTCGGCTCCTGAACAGCGCGAAGGACCGGGTCGAGCACGCGTTCACCGTGAGGGACATGGTCGCGCGCCTGGAGCCGCTGTGTCGCAAGGTGGAAGCCGAGGATGAACCGCACGTCCTCACGCTTGCCCGCATCCAGCACCTGGAGACGCGCATCAGGGCGGTTCTGCGGCCCGGCGCCTCGGTGCTGGATCTGTTGGCGGCGCTCCACCCGACGCCCGCGGTGTGCGGTCTGCCCCGGGATGCGGCGCTCGACCTGCTCTCCAGGAACGAACCCTTCGAGCGCGGATGGTACGCGGGCCCGGTCGGGTGGTTCGACACCCGCGGCGACGGGGTCTTCGTGCCGGCGCTGCGCACTGCCGTGGCGCGCTCGACCACCTGGCGGCTCTTCGCCGGCGCCGGGATCGTGCCCGGTTCGGATCCCGACGGGGAGTGGGACGAGACCGGGATCAAGTTCGAGCCGGTACTGCGCGCGCTGGACGCGGCCGGGGCCCGCGGGATCCGCTGAGCGGCGGCGGAAGTTGACCGGTCCGAACCGGAACCTGGTGTGGGCCGGCGTCCTGCTGGACGAACTGGCGCGCGCCGGCGTGCGCGAGGTGGTGCTGGCGCCCGGCTACCGCTCGGCCCCGCTCGTGATGGCCGCCGCCGCGGATGCGCGATTGCGCGTCTTCACCCACCTGGACGAGCGGTCCGCGGCGTTCTTCGCGCTCGGAGTGGGCAAGCGCGCCCGGCGGCCCGCCGCGGTGATCACCACCTCGGGGACCGCGGTCGCCAATCTCCTTCCGGCCGTGGTGGAGGCGTCGTACAGCGAGGCGCCCCTCCTGCTGCTGACCGCCGACCGCCCGCACCGGCTGCGGGGCGCGGACGCGAACCAGGCGATCGATCAGGCCGGGATATTCGGCAGGCATGTCCGCGACTTCGTGGAGGCTGCTCCGCCCGAGGCGGAGGAGGCGGCGCTCGTCCACCTGCGGGCGCTGGCGGGGCGCGCGGTCGCCTCTGCCCTCGGCCGGCCCGCCGGCCCGGTGCACGTGAACCTGCCCTTCGCCAAGCCGCTCGCGCCCACCCGCGTCCCCGGTGACGTTCCGGACGGGTTCGCCGCCGCGCATCCGCTGGCCGCACGGGGCCGCCCGGAGGCGGCGCCCCTCACGCGCATCGCGGTGCGCCGCTCCGCACCGCCCGCCGGCCAACTGGCCGAGCTGGCCGCGCGAGTGCGGGAGGTCGACCGCGGCCTGATCGTGGCCGGCCCCTCGCCCGAGCCCGAGCGCGACGGGCCCGCCGCCAAGGCCCTCGCCGCCGCCACCGGTTATCCGCTTCTTGCCGACGCCCTCTCCGGGGCCCGCTTCGGAGACGCCGGCGGGGCGCTGCGCATCGGCGGCTACGACCTCTTCCTGGAACGCACGCGCACCCGGGAGGCGCTGCGTCCCGAGCTGGTCCTGCGTCTCGGCGCAAGCCCCACCTCCGCGAATCTGCTGTCGCTCCTGAAGGAAGCGGGAGGCGAGCATTGGGTGATCGACCCCGGAGAGCGCTGGAAGGATCACGTCAATGTCGCCAGCGACTACCTGCGCGCCGATGTGGCGGCCTTCGCAGAAGCGCTGTGCGCGGCGATGGACGCCGGGTCCGGGCGCACGGGTGGCGAGGCCGCGTCGACGGCCGTGGGGCTCGACCGCTCCGGCGCTTGCACCGAGTCGCAGGAGCGGTGGTCCGCCCTCTGGCGCCGGGCGCAGCAGGCCGCCTCGCGCGCGGTCGCGAAGGCCTCGGAGGGCGAGCTCTTCGAGGGCATCGTGTGTGCGCAGGTGGTGCGCGCCGCACCTCCCGGGAGCACCGTCTTCGTGTCGTCGAGCATGCCCGTGCGCGACCTGGACGCCTTCGCCTTCCCCCGCCGGAAGCCGCTTCTGGTTTACGGCAACCGCGGAGCCAGCGGCATCGACGGCATCCTGTCGTCGGCGGCGGGCGTCGCGGCCGGGGGAGAGGGCCCGGTACTGGCCATCGTCGGCGACGTGGCGTTCATCCACGACATGAA